>NZ_JBARYM010000894.1:0-1957 GCF_049647865.1 Tunicatimonas sp.
TGAAATGCACACTCACCAGCACGCCAGCGTAGGCGAACGGCTGGGTAGAATCTGGTTATCTTATGGCATTACTTCGGTGCGGGAACCGGGGGCTGACCCCTACGATGCCCTGGAACGGAAGGAAGCCTGGGCCAGTGGAGTTCGCCCGGGTCCCCGAGAATTCTTTACCGGTGGCCTCACCGATGGTAGTCGTATCTACTACGGTTTAGCCAACAGTGTTATCCACGGGCCACATATGGAGTTAGAGCTAGAGCGGGCCGAACGATTGGGTTACGATATGATTAAAACCTACGTACGAATGCCCGATTCGCTGCAAAAACGTATCACTGAAGCGGCTCACGAAATGGGTATTCCAGTTTCCTCCCATGAGATTTATCCGTCTACCAAGTACAATGTAGATGCAGTTGAGCACATCCGGGGTACCAGCCGACGGGGATATTCTATGAAGCAGTCGGAGCTGAAAAAAACCTACGATGACGTAGTACAACTGCTAGTAAAATCACAAATGAATATTACGCCTACCGTTGGGTTACAAGGCGGTTTTTATATTCTAGCCGACAAGCATCCCGAAATTTATCAGAATAGACAATTAATGGCGCTGTATCCTGAGGACTATCGTGTTCAGTTACAAGCAGCTCCTCAACGCTTAAAAAAGCTTTTTCCTAGCTACCTGCTTAACGTATCCTCCATTCAAGAATCAATTACCCGCATTGTGCGAGCGGGGGGACGCGTTACCGCCGGAACGGATTCCCCCTTTATTCCCTACGGAACCAGTCTGCATACCGAAATGCAAATCTTCGTAGACGGTGGACTTACTCCGTTTCAAGCCTTACAATCAGCAACCATCCGAGCGGCAGAAGCGGTAGGGGTAGCCAATGATTTAGGTACCATTGAAGAAGGCAAAGTAGCGGATCTGGTGATTGTAGATGGTGACCCACTGGCTAATATCTTTGATGCCTGGAACGTGACCACAACCATTAAAAATGGTATTCGCTACGAAATTGACGAACTACTCACTGAGCCACAAAACTGATGACCAAAATTACTCGCCGAAATCTACTAAAGAAGACGACAGCCTTAGCTTTCACTCCACTTATTGCTTCCCAGCACCAATGGAAAACTATTAATAATAACTTCGGAAGCAAACCTTCGGTGGTAGTAGTAGGTGCCGGAGCGTTTGGCGGCTGGACTGCGTTATATCTGCTTCGTCAAGGGTATGATGTTACGCTTTGCGATACCTGGGGTGCAGGAAATGCGCGCGCCAGTTCGGGAGGCGAAACCCGCTTAGTGCGCTGCATGTACGGCGACAAGCGAGAGTATTTCGACTTAGCTCGGCGAGCACTCACCCTATGGAAAGAGAATAAAGCTCAGTTTGGTCAAAAGTTGTTTCATCAGACGGGACTACTCATTTTCTGCCAAATGGAGTACTATGACTATGCTGAGCAAGCTCGTCCCTTATATCAAGAAGCTCAGATGCCATTAGAGTGGTTATCTCCTGAAGAAGTCAGCCAACGTTTTCCGCTAGTTCGTACGGACGACCTTCACCACGCGGTGTATGATCCATCCGCTGGTTTTGTGTTAGCTCTTGAGTCTTGTCGTCAGGTAGTGAAACAGTTTATTCGGGAAGGGGGAATGTTTAAGCAAACACAGGCACTACCTGACAAAGAGCAGAATGGACAGCTAAAAAAAGTATTATTAGCCGATGGCACCAATCTCTCGGCTGACTGCTACGTATTTGCCAACGGTCCGTGGCTTAGACAGACCTTCCCTGAGTTACTGCAAGACAAGCTACGGGTTACTCGCCAGCCCGTGTTTATGTTTGGTTCACCTCCTCAGTATTCAGCCACTACCCAAGAAAATCAGTTACCTACTTGGATGAACCGAGACTTAGCTAATAAGGAGCGACACTACGGCGTAGCGGGAAATGACCACCGCGGCTTTAAGATCGGGTGGGCAC
>NZ_JBARYM010000895.1:0-3893 GCF_049647865.1 Tunicatimonas sp.
ACGTACATCTGATCCATCGTAGGAGCCTCGCTTCCGCCCTGAGGTTCAAGGGTGATAGCGAAAGCCGATGCTTGATTGATGCTGGCATTCATTGCTACGAGTTGAGAGGTATTTTCTTCGGACAGGGTTAGCAATCCGGCACTCACGGGCTTACCATCCACAATAGCCCACAGTTGATACTGCTTATCTGACGGCGGAACGGATAGATTACCCGGATTTAGATATACTCGAGATTCAGTCGGATTCCAGTAAACCTGCGCTGAATTATTGGGAAAATTCTCAGTACCGGCCAATCGGATAGTCTGAAAGTTAGGCGAAGTTACTACTGATAGGTTTTCGGAAAGTTGATCAGCCCGCTGGGTAGCGGTTTCGTACTGACTGGCAATTTCCTGATTTTGCGTAAGTACTTGGTCTAGCTGCTGTTCGGCTTCCCTCCATTGTCCCCTGAAGTATAGCGCGGCGACTGCTGACAAAATTGCGAACAGCAGCGAAGCGGCGATACCAAACTGAAGCGGCCATATTCTTCGTGGTTCGCTCGCAGATTTTTCAGGGGTCTCTACTGACCGGTCAGCTTCAGATGAGCTAGCGGGGCTTTCGGGAGCTAACTTATTTAGAATTTCATCTCGGAGCATAGGTCTTGGAGCCACGGCGGTTTGAGCTGCCAAAGAACTATAGGTTTGTTCAATCCGCTGAATTTCTTCCCGCACTTCCAGATATCGCTCAGCCAAAGTTTCCACTTCAGTGGCCTCTGAGGCGGGAAGTTCCCCTAGAACGTATATCTCTAAGATTCCGGACGCTATGTATTCCGCGATATTCAATTGATATTCAGTATCTTTCGTAATTTTATGAGTGCCGCCCGCAGCCGTGTTTTCACTGTTCCCAGTGGTATATCAAATTCCTTGGCTACTTCCGAATGCGTATAGCCTTTAAAGTAGATTAAATGTACGATTATCTTTTGTTCAGGACTGAGGTGTTGCAGCAAATTAATTAACCCATGATCTCTGATTTGCTGCTCAACTTGCATGTCCGATGATACAATAGGTACGGAAGTATTGATGGAATCAGTTTTCCTATTGTGACTAAATTCTTTAGATCGGGTTTTATCGATGGCTAAATTACGGGCGATATTTAGCATCCAAGTAAATAACCTCCCCTTTTTTGCGTCATAGGACTCGATATTATCCCAAATCTTAATAAACGTGTCTTGCAACACTTCTTCGGCAGCCTTCTCGTGCTGAACAATGCGGTGCACGACCCCGTAGAGCGCAGTACCATAGTTGTCGTAGAGGTAAGCCAACGCCGTTCGCTCCTGACGCCTTAATAACGCAATTAGCTCGGGCTCTTCGATATGGTTTATTTGATTAATAAGAGAGTTGCTTTTCTTACAAAGTAGTAATCTTTAAATATTGTTTACTAATTTTTTTGTGAATAATTTTCTGGTCTTAAAAATATTGAGCAATGTATCATAGTTCTTTCACTATTAGAAGTCATTTAGCTCACTTAGCCTAAAAATGGCTTCCCGCATATAATTAAGTTAGTTAATTCTGCTACTATCGTAAAATTGAACTGCCATTTAGATGCACAGCGACTTATCCCTAAAGCTTCTTATGGACACCGTAACGAAAGTGTTACTTACGACGAGATACGGCTGATGGCAGCCCACTACTGACAGCAAAAATATTGTATTGGTTTTATGTTAACCACACTGAACAAAGCTCAGATTTAAACTAGAAAAACTACTGACTTTGGGGTGCAATTAAGCCGGACCAACGTCCAATGCAGCAGCCGAGCCGAGTTGTTGGTATTTCACTTTCGTGTTTCATTCTTGACACTCGGAGCATCAAGCTTCCGGGTGCGTCTCAGGGAAGCTTGGCTGCTGCATAGTGTTACCCCTCGTTTTCCAATTTCTTCTTTAACGATTGTAACTGCTCTTTTGTAAGTCCTGTTGTAGGTAGAATAATTTCATCCAAAACCTGCTTTTCAATTAAGCCTATTGCTACTTTCTCTATTCCTTTCCCTATTCCTTCTTCAAATGCGGTATCCAGCGAGTTCTTCAAGTCTCGGTATGACTTTAGACTGTCTTCGTAGGCTTGCACTTCTTCCGGACTGAATCGGGCGATCTCCGCTACCTCAAACAAACGCTCAAAGATTCCTTCCCGTAGTTCATCTGGTACTCTGTGCAGTTTGTTCAGGTTACAGATCACAAACATCCACTTGTCGAATCTAGTAGCTAGCTCTCTAATATCTTTTTGGAACTTGGGCATCTCCAGATAGACAAAAGTCAGTTTGTCGTAGAACACTTGGCAAGTCTCTATGTCGGTCAACTTCACATCATACCGGAATTTATCAGGCTCGTTTTGATCTTCATCAAAAACAAAATCTAGGATGGCCACTGTATACACCGCTTTTAACTCAAATGTCCAATCTGAGCCTCGTTGTGCCTGCTCTCGGATAGGAAATGCGGCCGCCGCTGCGGTTGATTAATATACTGTTCTATCCTTGAAAAACTTTTGTTTGGTCTTCTGCAACTCTACAATGAACCTTTCCCCACGCTCGTTCTGGCAATACAGATCAAAGACAGCCCTTCGGTCTTCTTCGCTACTACCTAACTTATCGGATTTCAGGTAAGTCAGTTCGTTATTCGGCCTTGTTCGTGTTTGAGGAGTTCGTTAAGGAAATCAAGCAACAAATCTTTATTCGGTTCTTCGCCGAATAGTCGTTTGAAACCATAATCAGTGAACGGGTTAATGTACTTTTCTCTTCGCTCTTCCATCAGTCTTTATTTGAGCAAAGATACGAATTTGCCGTCAATAACGCTTAGGGGTAGATTTCTTCTTCAATGAGGGGTAACGATTTGGGCAGGCGGCGCGGCGGCTTTGGCGCATCTTTCTTTCTAGTTAGCATTGTCAGAACTTGGGGCGAGCTGCGTTCATGCTCGGCTTTACGCCCGGTAGAGGCTAGCTTTTGTTGGGCCTCACCCTTGCATCTTCCATTCGAGAGATTTCTGACCGAGTTGGTAAGTTCAATCTTTTGTTTGCCCATTCGCTTGCTTTTACCAACCAGTTCGTCATTCTGCCGATTCGCTAAGCAATTGCTTTCCTAGCGTTTTCACCGCCTCTTTCCTTTGGCTTTCAATAATGGATTTTGCCCAATTCAAGCAGCTTTTCCCGCATTCCATACTCTGACCAATTCGTTATTCGTAGAACCAACAATTTCAACATTTCAACGCATTTTGCTCTCCGATGAACGAACCACTTTTTAGTTCGTTTTCTTTTCTTCGGTGTGGCCTAACGTTTAGTGCAGCCGTCAGGTCGGACTTGTGGGCGTTGATCTTCCGAGCATAAATATGCTAACTTGGAGCGATAAGCACCCAAGCTCATTTCAACCCGACTTGCGGCTGGGGCAGCCCCGCTGCATGATATTATGCGGCGTATTTTCATTCTATAGTCAGCACTTTAGCTAATGCTTCTTTGATTTGGTCTCTTTGAACGGAGTTGATTTCACCCAGCTTTTTCACAAATCTCTTCTCTGAAACTGATCTTACTTGAAAGCAATCTATGCTCGAAGCTTTGCTTAATCCATTTCTCGTATCCGGAAGTATTTGAACCATCCAAGCAGCCATTTGATAGCGATCTTTTCAATCAGTAATCGGAACAACCACTTTTAAGGGAAGCTTACCCAAGTTGTCATCGTTCACAATAACAGCAGGCCTGGTCTTTCTCATCTCTGAGCCAATCAAGGGGTCTAAGTTGATAAGCCAAATCTCACCTTGTTTCATAGAAGTCTTCTAAATCCAGGTCGGTGAATACTGTCAGTTCAGCATCATCTTTATAGTCATCGCAAAGCTGATCGGCTACTTTTCTCATCTGCTCTTTCTCATCGTCCAACTGAAT
>NZ_JBARYM010000896.1:0-5109 GCF_049647865.1 Tunicatimonas sp.
TACCTGGGACTAAGAGATTACCTGGAAAAGCAGCCAGAACGAGTAAACGGGGTAGTGCTAGCTACCGCCCATCCGGCTAAATTCAAAGATGCGGTTGAAGAGGCCATTGGCAAATCTATTCCTATGCCCGAATCTTTGCAAGCAGCGATCGATCAACCTAAACAAGCCGAGTCTATCTCACCAGATTATGAGGAGTTGAAGAGCTATTTAATGGATCATCGTTAAACTTGGGTAATTCGCGGTTAATTGTTCTCAAGGTATTTTTCCCCCTTTTCCGTAATTTCGTAGAAGTCATGGTCCTTGGTTTCTTGCTTGAGAACAGCAAAGCCATGACTTTGAAGCTCATTTTTTATCGTAAATTTTGGAATACTACAGCTACCTTGCTTACGCATCGCTTTTAAAGTATCAATCGCTTCTTGGGATAAATTAGGATTAGTCATGTCAGTAAATTTTGGTTTATTATCGTCAATATAGAAAATTCTATTTTTTTAAACTCATCAAATACCCACCCCGAAACTAACTCAACGTATAAATCTCCGTAATACCCGCCAGAATTTTATCAAAATCCAGTTCAAGATCAATGAGCTGGCCGGAACGGATGTCGAACACCCAACCGTGTACCTAAAGAACATTTCTACGGTAGGCTACCTGCACCTCAGCGGTTTTTAGTACATTAATGCATTGTTTTCCGTACGTTTAGTCTTATTAGTTTATTATAGTGTTTCTTTTCATCCTCTATGGCATTTAGCGTATCCTTATGTAGGCAATATACATCCCGAATATTTCTAAGCCAGGATTCAGGATACCTAAATCCTGCGCTTGCATGGCAACTTTTACACCCCCACAATAGCAGTGCCCGCAGACCACAATGTGCTTCACCTTTAGATGATTGACTGTGTAATTGATAACTGATATGGCACTTAAATCCAAACTGGAAACCATATTGGCAATGTTGCAGTAAACGAACACTTGTCCCAAGTTAGCTTCCATCATCTCCTCAGCAGTTACCCGACTGTCGAAGCAGCCGATGTACAGCATTTCTGGATGTTGTCCTTTAAATAGGTTTTTAAAGTAGGCACTATCCACTTTGAGCTTTTCCTGCACCCACTGCCGATTATCTTTAAAAATAGTTTCTAGGTTCATGCGTAGTCAGTTTAATGTGTTTTTCTAAATTTTTTCTAATATTCTTGTTCAGGTGCTCTAAAAAATCGTACCTTCATGATAAGGTATTACAACTAATTTTAATAGTAAAGCTATCGCAAATTTCTTTTAGGAATTAGTCTCGAGATAATCCAGATAGTGCTAATTCACATGTGAGCTGTCATTAACTTTTCACTATCAGTTACCAACTTTCAACTTCTTATATTTCTCATCCCATATTTCATATCTTCTTATGCTTGTTACCGATGCTTCCATTGATGTTGAAAAGGTAGAAAATGATACTCAATTTCTGAGTGATTGCCTTCGCGAGGTACTGCAATCGTTGGGCGAGCCTCAACTGGCTGATGCTATCGACCACGAACCGGAAACTATGAATCGGAACATGGTACGGCTGTTCGCTACTTACTTTCAGTGGTTAAACCTAGTAGAAGAAAATGCTACCGCCCAGCATCGGCGACGGTTAGAAACTGAAGACGGTTTAGATCGTATCTCGGGCCTATGGGCTAAGGCTTTCCATCAACTAGCCAAAGAAGGGTTCTCAGAAAAAGATATTGCTACCCAGTTACCACAGATTCGTATTGAGCCAGTGTTTACGGCTCATCCTACCGAAGCTAAACGAGCAACCGTGCTACGCCACTTGCGCGATATGTACTTACTTCTTGTGAAGCGGGAGAACCCAGTATGGACGCCCCAGGAGCAGCAAGGCATTCGCGAAGCCATTAAGAATCAGTTGGAAATCTTATGGCGCACTGGTGAAATCTACTTGGAAAAGCCAACCGTGTCGGATGAGTTACGGAACATGATGTACTATCTGACCTACGTTTTTCCCCAAAGTCTGGTGCGGGTAGACCAGCGGCTACGCGATGCCTGGAACTATGCTGGCTTTGATCCTAAACAACTAAAAGATCATAAAAACCTTCCTCAAATTCGCTTCGGCGATTGGGTAGGAGGCGACCGCGACGGACACCCCTTTGTAACCTCCGAAGTAACCGAAGAGACCCTGCATGAGCTTCGTCGTCAAGCACTACAGTTGCATGCTCAGGATTTAGATCAATTGGCTGCTAAGCTTAGCTTCACCGATACCCGGGGGGTAGTTCCCAACCAGTTGAAAAAGAAAATAAGCGAAATAAGTGAGCGCATCGGTGAACCATCCGAAGCTTTTCTAACCCGCAATACTAATGAGCCTTGGCGGCAATTGGTCAATCTGATGTCTCACTGTATTCCGCTAGATATATACGGTAATCTGGACGAAAAACCATATTCCTACCAACGAAGTGCCGAACTGCTGGATGATCTTACGCTGTTGGCAGAAACCCTCCACGAAGTAAACGCTCATTCGGTCGTCAAAAGCGAGATAGAACCTATAATCCGTAAAGTACAAACATTCGGTTTTCATTTAGCTTCGTTGGATATTCGGCAAAACAGTGGTTTCCACGATAAGGCTGTTTCTCAGTTGTTGCAAGCGGCCGTACTAACCAACGGTGATCTGCCAAGTACAGATTATGCCGACTGGTCGGAAGAGCAACGTATTGCTTTTTTAGAGCAGGAGCTTCAATCTACCCGTCCGTTTACGCAGGCTGAAGCATCGTTACCAAAAGAAGCCCAAGCGGTGCTGGATTGCTACCGAGTAGTGCATCAATCTATTCAACGCTACGGCTCCAACGGACTTGGTGCACTAATCATTAGTATGACCCGCAGTGTTTCCGATTTGCTTACGGTGTACTTGCTGGGTCGTGAGGCAGGCTTAGTGTTCTGGAGTGAAGACGGATTGGTCAGTCAGCTTCCGGTGGTACCATTGTTTGAAACCATTGATGACTTAAAAGGCAGTCCGGAGATTCTAGATAAATTTTTACAGCACCCGATTACCCAGCGTAGTTTAGCTTACCAACAGCAGCAAAATCAAGCGAGTGAGCCTGTGCAGCAAGTAATGGTTGGCTACAGCGATAGCAATAAGGATGGGGGTATATTTGCCAGTCTCTGGAACGTGAACCGGGGGCAGCGAAACCTCACCGAAGTTGGAAAGAAACACCGAGTACGCATTCGCTATTTCCACGGGAGGGGCGGCACCGTGAGCCGAGGTGGCGGACCAACTCATCGCTTCTTGGAATCGTTACCCTACCAGAGTTTGCAGGGTGATTATCGTCTGACCGAGCAGGGTGAAACCATAGCCCAAAAATACGCCAATCTGATTACTAGCACTTACCATCTGGAACTGATGCTGGCCGGAACCACCAAAGCCACCCTCCGTCAGCAGGGCACCGAAGCACCCAACCATCCGCTAGAACCAATCATGGATTATTTGTCGGAGGTGAGCAGTCAGTACTACGGGAAGCTGCTTAAAGCAGAAGGCTTCATGGACTTTTACTCCCAAGCTACGCCTATCGATGTGATTGAGGCCAGCCGCATCGGTTCGCGCCCCGCCCGACGTACCGGACAGCGAACGCTGAATGATCTACGGGCCATTCCCTGGGTATTCAGCTGGAGCCAGGCCCGTTTCTTTTTAACCGCCTGGTACGGAGTGGGCACAGCCCTGGAACAACTTCAAAACGAACGACCCGAAGATTTCGCTCTTCTTAAAAAGCAAGCTATCAGCTACGCTCCACTTCGGTATATCCTAACGAACTCTAGTTCAGGGGTACTCATTGCCGATGAATCTATTATGCACGAATATGCGGCTTTGGTAGAAGATAGCGACCTTCGCGAACGGTTTATGAAACAGATACTGGCCGAACTAAACCGGACGCGGAAAGTTATAGAAACCATCTACGGCAGTAGTATCCAAGAGCGGCGACCCCGCATCACCAAGATGATTGCCATGCGTCAACCCAAGTTGGCCACTTTACACCGACACCAGATCTCCCAAATCCGAACCTGGCGCAACGATAAAGCTTCCGGCAACAGTGACGAAGCTACTCTGCTAGATTTATTGCTAACCGTGAATGCTATTTCAGGAGGAATTCGGGCTACGGGGTAGGAACCGATAGGTAGAGTTCAAGTCCAAACCACTTCAGGTTTGACGTAGAAAACTGTATCAATAAAGAAGAGTATCCCATTTTGGGTGAGCACATTTTCATCGTGTAAATCTTCTAAGATAATACCAAGTTCGGGATTATAATAGTCGTGATTACGCGTGTTTTCAAATCCATTATTATTCATAAACGCCTTTACCAGTGATAAATCAGTAGGTTGATTAGCTCTTACGAAAGGTTGAGTTACTACCGCGTATAGAGTATTTTCTTGGCGATAAAAGCCTACTAATTGATAAGCAGTATCAGGAAAGAAGAAGTTATTGAGCAGTAAGTTGTGTAAATAATCTACCCAAGAGGCGTAATAGATTGAATCATTCAATTTGTAAACCGATCTTCCATCTTTGATATACACCCGCTGTTCGGCTCCGGCTGATACGAAATTAGAGAAACTAATGCCGTTTACCCAAAACTCGTTTTGCTCTGCGTATTCAACTAGCCTCGCTGTTTCTTGCTGTTTGTACTGCTGATCTGCTTCAACCACTGCGCCTGCTGGCGTGCTTGCTTTAAGGTAACTGGCGACTGCTTGGATAAGTGCTCCGTGGCCAACTTGACTCTTTCCCGAAAGGACATGCTGTATTTCATATTTTAGACTATTCTGAGGCATCAATATTGGCGTTCTTCAATCTACCAGACAGGATAATTAGCAGCTTTAGCAATTTGTTATTTCATCTGCAATTAACCAAAATGTATCTTGTGCTATTATCAAATTAACGCATTATGATTGCTGAAGTTGATGCCAAGATTACCCGCCGGTTGTTTACAGTAGAAGAGTATCACCAGGGCCAAGGCGGGAATTCTGCACGAAGATGACCGTATTGAACTAATCCAATGAAAGTTCTGAGCCGGAGCCAGATATTACTATCGTCCCATTCCAGGAGAATTATTACGCCGAAACTGGAATTACTCCAAAAGACATACT
>NZ_JBARYM010000897.1:0-5024 GCF_049647865.1 Tunicatimonas sp.
ATTCGTTACTACCCACTGGTGCGGCAAATGAAAGCGATGCGCGAGCAGGGTGACCTGGGCGATATTTACTCGGTCATTGGTACTTACCTGCAAGATTGGCTATTCTACGCTACGGACTATAACTGGCGGCTAGAGCCTCAGTACTCCGGAGACTCCCGAGCCATTGCCGATATCGGTTCGCACCTAATGGACTTGATTGAGCATGTAACCGGCTTGCAGATCACCGAAGTGATGGCCGACTTCTCTACGGTACACCCTACCCGAAAAAAGCCTTTGAAGCCAGTAGAAACCTACTCCGGCAAAATGCTGAAGCCAGAAGACTACGCTGATGTGCCCATCGAAACCGAGGACTTTGCTACGGTGCTACTACGCTTTAGCAATGGTAACAAAGGCACGCTTTCGGTAAGTCAGGTATCGGCCGGACGAAAGAACCGCATTAACGTAGAAATTGCCGGTTCTAAGAAAACCATTGCCTGGTGCTCGGAAACGCCTAACGAACTATGGATTGGGGAGCGCGATGTGCCAAACGGACAGTTGTTGCGCGATCCAGCTTTAGTGAACGAATCAGCGTCTAAACTGATCTCTTTCCCCGGTGGTCATAACGAAGGATTCCCAGACACCTCGAAGCAATTATTTAAGCAGGTGTATGGAGCCATTCGCAGCGATAAGCACGAAACGGACTTATACCCGACTTTTGCTGATGGACTTCGCGAGCTCTACCTGGGAGAAGCCATTGTAGAGAGTAATAAGAAACAGGCTTGGGTTAAGATATGAGACAAGCCACGGCGCAAGAAACTCCCTAACCCCCTTTTTCTAAGGGGGAGAGGCTTCAAACTCCACTTATATTTTTGCTGGAGTTTATAGTTCTTCATATTTCGTGATAATACACTGAGTGATTGAATTTATAATTGGTCGAGTAGTGACGGTTAATATCTCCCCCTTTTTTAAAGGGGGATTAAGGGGGATTTAAAAGTCAAGAAGGTCATTCACCATCTATATTTCACTACCAAAAAACCATCAACCACCATGCAACAACTAGGATTCGTTAGCGCCATTCTGGCCGAAAAGCCTTTTGAAGAAGTTATTGATTTCGCCTCCGAAAATAAATTTGCCTGCGTAGAAATGATGTGCTGGCCCGTAGGCAAAGCCGAGCGTCGCTACGCCGGTGTAACGCACGTGAATATTGACGAACTGGATGATAATCAAGTGAGCCACATTAAGGGTTACCTTAATCAGAAAAATGTCTTTATCTCGGGGCTAGGTTACTACCCTAATCCGCTGGCAGCTGATGAAGCCAAAGCAGCGCAGGAGATTGATCATATTAAAAAACTTATCCCGGCAGCGGCCAAACTAGGTATTCCAGTAGTGAACACCTTTTTAGGACGAGAACCCAGTCGTAGCGTAGACGATAACTTTGCAGTGTTTGAAGAGCGTTTCCCCGAAATTATAAAGGTAGCTGAAGAGCATAATATCAATATTGGTATCGAAAACTGCCCGATGTTCTTTACGCAGGATGAGTGGCCCGGTGGGAAGAACTTAGCCTACAGCCCCGCTCACTGGGATCGGATGTTTGATATCATTCCTAGTGCTAACTTCGGCCTGAACTACGACCCGTCGCATTTAGTGTGGATGCAGATGGACGAGATTCAACCGATCTATGATTATAAAGATCGTATCCACCACGTGCATCTGAAAGATGTAAAGGTATACCGCGATAAGCTAAATACAGTAGGGGTGCTGGCCACTCCACTGGAGTACCATTCGCCCAAACTACCCGGTCTGGGCGATGTCCGCTGGCGAGATTTCTTCTCTGCCCTTACCACCATCGGTTACAAAGGTCCCACCTGTATCGAAGTAGAAGACAAAGCCTTTGAAGATTCCGAAGAATCGATCAAGTCTTCCATTCTACTCGCTCGTAACTACGTTAGTCAATTCTATGTTTAATGGATAATTAACAGGGGAAAATTGATAGTGAGGAATATTAATTAAAAACAATTATCCATTATCCCTTTACAATTAAATCTCTTCTTCACTCGCTAAAATGCGAACGACTAATCCGTCCATATCATCAGCAATGCGCATTTGACAGGCTAAGCGGCTGGTATCGGTTACTTCCGGTAGGGTATCTAGCATATCTAGTTCAGGGTCGGTGGCTTCTTTATAGTGATCTTCACCGTCTACTACCTCTACATGACAGGTGGCACAAATTGCCATGCCACCACATGTGGCCTGCACCGGATATTCGGCAGCCTTGAGTACTTCCATCAGCGACAACTGCATATCAGTGGGTACTTCTATCGGGCTTCGCTTACCGTTCTGTTCTTCAACAAAAAATGTAATCATATTTTCGGTTATTGGTCGTCGTGGAACGGTCACTGGTCCCTCGTGTCGTATTCTTTAGCGTTACTAATAACAAATGACTATAATGTTGGCGCTCCGTTCACTGTGGTGTATTTGAAACTTGCTTTCTTTCCGCCGCTAACAATGCGGTACGCTGAGTGCGACATGAGTGCGGCCTCGTGGAATCCACAAAGAATTAGCTTTAATTTGCCAGGGTAGGTGTTAATATCGCCAATGGCGTAAATACCGGGGACGTTGGTAGAATAATCTTCGGTATTCACCACAATAGCGTTACGATCTAGGTTTAGCTTCCAGTTAGCAATTGGTCCTAGCTTAGGGCTTAAACCAAACAGAGGAATAAAGTAGTCGGCATCGACCATGGTAGAATTCTTCTCCTTATCCGTAATAACGCAGGCATTTAGCTTACCATTACCCTGAATAGCTGTTACGTTAGCATTTAGGCGAAGATTAATTTTCTGCTGATCGGCTAGGTTGACTACTTTCTCGGCAGAGTCGGGGGCCCCTCGGAAGCTACTACCCCGGTGCACCAGTGTTACTTCGTCGGCCAGTTCGGATAAATACAGTGTCCAGTCCAGCGCCGTATCACCCCCGCCGGCTAGCACTAACTTTTTGCCTCGAAACTTCTCCGGATTCTTCACGATGTAGTCAATACCCTTTCCTTCGTAGTCTTCTAAGTTTTCAATCGGGGGTTTGCGGGGTTCAAAGCAGCCTAAGCCACCGGCAATTACTACCACTTTACTAAGTACTTCGGTACCCTCGTTGGTGCGCAGCCGAAACGATTCATCTTCTAACCGTTCCAAAGATTCTACCCGCTCGCCTAACGTAGCTGTCGGGTGAAAAGGGGCTATTTGCTGTTCCAGCTTATCTACCAAGTCCTGCGCCAGGATGTCGGGGTAGCCCGGAATATCATAGATGGGCTTTTTAGGATATATTTCGGAAAGCTGTCCGCCCACCTGAGGTAAGGCATCAATCAAGTGACAGCGCATTTTTAGCAAACCCGCTTCAAATACGGCAAACATACCCACGGGACCCGCCCCAATGATACAAATATCAGTTTCTACTCGTTGATCTTCAATACTTTTAACCATCGTATAATTCCTCGTTGCTTATAGTAGAATACGCGAAACTATAGCAAATTGTTTGTCATACGAAATATTATCGTAGCAAATAAATTAAGAAATTTTTTTATACTTCTAAGTTTTGGTAGATAGTGTTCAGCGTATGCCGAAAATGCTCAAAGTCTTTGGGTTGTAAACCCTGCCATGCGGCCTTCCGAATTTGATTTACTTTTGGCTTCATAGTTGAAACTTTAGTTTGCCCTTCACTAGTTAGTTGCACCAAACATTTTCGCCGATCTTGCTGGTGCGGAACCCGCTCAGTAAGGCCCTTAGCACAAAGCAAATCTACAATACGGGTAAGTGTAGGCATCCCTTTGTAGGCGGCCTCAGCTAACTCGCTTTGGCTCAAATCGGAATGAGCATCCAGTTGTTTTAGTACGATCCACTGGTCTACCGTTACCCCGAAGTCAAACTCTATAAACTTTTGCTGAGCGTACTGCTTAATACGTCGCTGAGTTTTTTCCAGTAAGAACGAGTATTCGCTGTAAGGGTCGTTGGTAGTCATCAGTTGATTTTTAGAAGGTAGGCTTAAATATAAGTATCTTAATAATACATTCTCAGAGAGAATATATGTGAAACATCAAATCTTAAAGAATATCAATCATTAGCTGAATTTCGGCTATGGTTTATAGTGATTTATAGGTGTAGTCATTTTTTCCAACTAAATTCGGAAAAAGTTCGTATACTTGGTTAGTTAAATAAATAGATTCATGAGTCCATATCAAGTTATTGATAAAGCTGAAAAAGGAATATCCGTTACATTATTTGAGAAGATCGCCAAACAAAGTGGTTATTCTAAAGCTTCCATCGCGGGATTTTTAGGTTTAGATGTACGAACCATTAGCAACTACAAAAATCAGAAGAAAAATTTAACCAAAACGGACGCTGAGCACCTCCTAAAACTTAAAGAGTTATTTGAAAAAGGAACAGAAATTTTCGGCACTCCCGAAGAGTTTGCTCGCTGGTTAGGTAAGTCTGCTTATGGTCTTGAGGGGCGCGTGCCCGAGAAACTTTTGCAGTATATTTCGGGTATCGAGTTAGTCCATCGGGAGCTAGTTCGCATTGAATACGGTGACTTTTCCTGATGCTCCTATACCGCATCACTAGAGCTAAGTATGCTAATGAATTGGTTGCTTCAGGCTTTAAGAACCGCTGGAATGACGAAGGACAGTTTGTGATTTATACCAGCGAGTCGCGCTCGTTAGCTTGTTTGGAAAACCTGGTACACCGCAGCCACAGCGGGAACGATCAGCTTTTTCGTACCATGATTATTTTCGTGCCTGACGAACTTGCCATCCTGACGGTTCAAGAGGCAGAACTACCTAAGAACTGGCGAAAAGGTTTTTGTGATACCTGCTTACAATTAGGTTCAGCCTGGTATACCGAAAATAAATATCCGCTACTAAAAGTACCTACCACTATTATCCCTAATGAGTGGAATTATCTGATCAATGCACGCCATCCAGACTTTAGCCAAATCAAACTGGTTA
Source organism: Tunicatimonas sp. (assembly GCF_049647865.1). Classification (NCBI taxonomy): domain Bacteria; kingdom Pseudomonadati; phylum Bacteroidota; class Cytophagia; order Cytophagales; family Catalimonadaceae; genus Tunicatimonas; species Tunicatimonas sp. The sequence goes on from NZ_JBARYM010000897.1 coordinate 4,970, forward strand.
GCACCGAAGGCTTTCCGTTTGACCAACGTTTGTGAAGTGTTAATTATTCAAAGCA
>NZ_JBARYM010000898.1:0-2516 GCF_049647865.1 Tunicatimonas sp.
AGTAGATCGTAGCGAATTTTTACCATAATTCCTGGCCATTGTACTTCCATACCGTGAACCATCTGCCCTTGAAAGAGTGGGGTTTTTAGAGTAGTAATCGTATTTTTTCCGTTCTCAAGTACGTGAGTATCATCTTGAGTAACTACGTGAAGCATCGCATCGTAACACGGTGCTTCCCGGAAATACACCAAGTGATCATTGAAAAGAATCCCATTGGAGTAGCAGGGACTCCAGCTAATCCAGATAAGCTGATAGCTTGTTGCCCGCTGAATGTCTTCTGAAATAGTAATGTGTTCGGAAAACTCACCTGAGCGAGTAACCCACTGAGTTGGTACATCCTGAGGTTTATATAGCTTGACTGAAAAGTTACGCGAAGGCAATTTTAACGATTCCAGCGCCGGGGTTGAGTAGATTATACCATCTTGAGTAGTAATCCTAGCCAATACTTTCATTGGTTCGGGCTGGTCAGGCAGCCAGTTGGTTTTCCAATCTACTGTGAATGGTAATGATGTACTACTTCCAATATGACCGACTAACTGCCCCCGATGTAGGTGAGCGTGCCACTGTTGGTACTGGCCATTGCCTTCCCAGTTGGCATCTTCGTAGTAACCTACGTAGTCAACCCGCTTAAATTCTTCTTGATTTTCATCATTTAGTGACAAGCGAAAGCCGTTCTCAGTAGAAGTAGCCTGCACAATTGATTCGTTGGAAGTAAATGGTGAGGCAATGTCGTAATAGATACGGAAAGTAACACCATAGAGCAGATTCTGAGGCCAACCCCAGTACTGAGTGCTATCTACTTTAAACCGAAAAGCATTTTCAGCTCCTTCCTTCAAATAACTAAGCGGCACTTCTACGGTAGGATTGAAATGATGCATATAATCGTAAGCAGGCGAGGGTATACTATCGGCCTCGGGTAGTACCAGCCAATCGCTATCGTTTACCTGAATCGCGAGTCCACGGGTACCTTCGTGGCTTAGCACTTTTTCTACCACCACTTCGGCTTTTATAGCATCCACTAGAGTTACCTTGTGCGTCAATGTTATAAATCCTTCTCGATGAGCCTCTGCTGGAAAGTGATCGGTATTGGAGGTATAGTCCAGTTTTCCACCTACCCGTAAAAAGTTATTTGATTCTTTTACCTGGGAAGGTAACCAATGATACTCGCGAAATGCCTCACCCGGTTGGGGCTGAGCGATTGTTATTCCGCTGCTAAATAATAAAAACAATAGTATAGCAATAAAAGAGGCGGTAAGCTTATTACTTACTAGATTGTAATAATTTTTAGCTTCTTTTTTCATGGCTGAGTGGTGCCTTCATTAATCCAAACATCTAAGCGGGGAGTTTTCCAACTGTATGGTTTACCTAATACATCGTAGTCACCGTCACCATCCAGATCAACCAAACGGCCTTCGTGCACGCCATAGCCAGTAGCCACCACATGTTCATTAAAGTTTCCCTGCCCATCGCCCAGTAGAATTCTGATCTTAGAATCAGGATTTCCCTCTCCGAAGCGCATTTCGGCAGAGAAAAGGTCTAAGTTTCCATCTAGGTCAAAGTCCAGCAAATCAATGGTGTGACCATTACTCAGGCTAGCTACAATCTCTTTTTTATGCCAGGTCCCATCACGGTACTCGTAGAGAATCATGGGGGCTACGCCATCTCCCACCACTAAAACGATCTCTGGTCGACCACCTTCTATAATCTGTCCGGCAACGGCTCGAGTAAAGACATAAGAGGCATCTACAATATTTTCAGCAAATTCTCCGTCTCCGGTGTGCTTAAACCAACGACCACCGCCAATAATATCCATTGTTCCATCACCATCAATATCAGCTTTGGCTAGTCCTTCGTGCTCGTTATCATCTTTCCAACCCGGATACCCTTCCTGACCGAGTTGTTCCATCTGACTATCGGTGCTGTACTTATAAATTGGGTGAAAATCCCATTCTTCGGTTTCCTGAGGGTTTTCGGGTATTTCAGCCAGGAACAGAGCTTTTCCTTGCTGATTCCAGAAGACTAGTTCCTGCTGCCCGTCGCCATCAAAATCTCCAAAGAGTTGATCGTGGTGCTTGTTGCTCCCTGATTTCTTGATTGTGTAACGTTCCCAGGGCAGGTCATAATTTGGGTAAGGATTGGCCCACCACCATACTTCGTTGCTCTGGCTTTCTCCGGCAAATACAATATCCTGATCACCATCGCCGTCAATATCGTAATGAGCCGACCCAGCTTCTATTCGTAGGGCTTCATCTTCTATTACCATTCTATCCCAGCTTTCACCATTTTTCTTGTACCAAACCACCGAAGGGGCTGCTGTGCGTTCTGTTATTACAAAATCAGTTACACCGTCTTTATCCAGATCAGTAGCTAACGATGCAGTCTGCTGCCCCACACTGTTGGGAAATGCAAGATCTTTGTTTTCTGAAGAATAATGTTTCCAACTTATGTTAGGAGAAGCATTATCGTTGCGCCAAAGGTGAAGGTACTGAGATTGATCCCAACCTACGCTAACAATG
>NZ_JBARYM010000899.1:0-1847 GCF_049647865.1 Tunicatimonas sp.
GGCCTGTAACCATACGGGAGTAGTATCAGACTTAAGGAGTACTTCTACAATTCGGTTAGAGCCGGGGGTTTCAGCAGCCATATCTCCCGCCAACTCGGTATTTCCCTCGTACACTAGTTGCTCCAGGTACGACGGCTCAGGATACTTCGCATCGTGCTGAATAAGGGTTGGATGTACCTGAGCGTAAGCCTGCAAGTGTTTGTCTATCCAGGCGACACCCGGCCACTGACAACTTTCGGTAGTATCGTTTCCTTTCCAGTGAAATTTTGAGCTGGAGTGAATAATTCCTTGGACATCAAACTCATTAGCGTAGAGTAGAAACCGAACCAGGGAGCAACGGTCGTCAAACTCACCATCAGTCGTTACAATAACCCGGGGTTGGGTAGTCTGCTGCGCGAATACCGAAGCTAGGAGGAATAGATATAATAAAACACAGCTAATGAAGTACTTACTAAGATTGATCATACTGGACTATTTGGGCGTTAACAGTAACACCAAAGCATCGTGAGCAGCAATACCTTGTCCTTGATAGGCTTCCTGAAAATCCCCAACATCCTCCTGGGTCCATAAGTTTCGTACGGTGTGCTCACCAGTTACATCAGCTTCTTCCCAACTGAAGGCGATATTGGCCGGTTGATCGCTGCGGTTTAGCAAAGCTACCGCCCGACGGTTACCTGCTAGTTCCTTTACCCATACTTCCAGTGCCCCCTCATTTCGAACCCTTCTCCCCTGCTTTCCCAAGGAGTCCTGATTGACCGCAACCAACGCGTGATTTGTCAATATCTGCGTGATCTCTTCGGTCATCGTGGCTAAATTATTACCCGCAATGAGCGGCGCAGCCACCATACACCATATACTAAAGTGGGTGCGGTACTCTAGGGTGGTCATCTTGGTACTATCAATCCCGCCCCACAGTCGCTCCTGGGTGGTGTTGCCTACTTCCAGCATATCAGGATCGTTCCAGAAGCCCGGTTGGGCGTAGTGCCACAAATCGGCGGTACTTTCCAAGCAGTAGAGCATCCGGTCCCAGTTATCTTTAATATCATCGCCCGAGCGGTGCATATGTACAACGTCAGTGATCCATGGGAAAGAATTTTTTCGCTCGCCCGAACAGGTGCTATGAACGCTGTAGACAATCGGCCGTCCGGTGTTTCGCAGACAATCCCGCATTAGTTCGTACGCTTGTTGGCAGTCTTCCGCCGGGGTATTCATCGCTTGCTCCCGGGTTCCCGGATAGTTGCACCAATCGTATTTTAGATAATCTACTCCCCAGGCAGCGTAGTCGTTGGCATCAATTTGCTCGTAGCCGTAGCTGCCCATCAGCTTCTGGCAGGTGTAGCGACCCGGCGCGGAGTAGATCCCAAACTTCAACCCTAAACCGTGGATATAATCAGCGAGTGCTTTTATTCCGTTGGGAAATTTGGTAGAATCTACGACGATATGCCCGGCCTGGTCACGCTGGTCGGTCATCCACCCATCATCAATAATGATATACTGGTACCCTACATCTCGCATGCCGGAAGCAACCATCGCATCAGCAATAGCCATTACCTTTTCAGCCGAAACATCTTCCCGGAAGCAGTTCCAACTGTTCCAGCCCATAGGAGGAGTGAGCGCAACCGAGGTTGGTGCCTGAGCGACTAACCAAGCGGGTGAGACAAAAGTCAGTATAACAAGAAATAGTTCTCTTAGCATGGTAGTATACTATCGAATGGGAAATATAGTGTACCCATCCGGGTAGCAATTTATTAATTATATCCTGGATTCTGAGAAATTTAGCGTATTCGTGATCATGGTAGTTTTATCAGGTGTTCGGTTTGGTGCTCACTTTTCAGCTTAATTTTTTG
>NZ_JBARYM010000900.1:0-4230 GCF_049647865.1 Tunicatimonas sp.
AGTATCGGTTTCTTCTTTCTAATGATAGTACTGGTGGCTAATCTGTCGGGCTTTTATCCCGCCTGGCTACTATCCCGTTTCAAACCTATTCAAGCCCTCAAAGGTACTGCGATTACCACTAGTAGCCGAAAATCTTCCCTCCGCCACGGGCTAGTCGTATTCCAGTTTTTTATTTCCCAGGTGTTTATTGTGTGTGTATTAGTAATTGCCCAGCAACTGGATTATCTTAAAAATGCTCCGCTAGGTTTTAATAAGGAGGCAATTCTAACGATAGATTTACGAGACGAGGAAGCTAATAGCCGAGAGCGTTTTGAAGCTGCAATGATTGAAGAGAGTGCAGTTAAAAATTTGACCTTCACTTCGGCTTCGGCTATTTCTCAGTCCATGGCTGCCGGACGTTATTCAGTAGAAGGAAAGCAATCTGAAAAGTTTGCCAGTGTACACTATGCTGACCATCGCTTCTTTGATACTCACGGAATGAGCCTTTTGGCTGGTTCAGTGTTTACCCCTTCTGACTCCGGTAGTGGCTTTGTAGCAAATGAATCTTTCGTTAGAGAGCTAGGTTTAGAGCATCCGGAAGAGGCTCTGGGAAAATACATTTCTGTCCAGAACATAGACTTACCAATTGTAGGAGTAGTCTCTGATTAACATACCCGGGATTTTGGTGCTAAAATCCCTCCACTGCTTATTACCAACCGTAGTGAGAATTACTATAATTTGAGCATGAAAGTGGATATGGAAGAGGCACAAATAGTGATTAATAAACTGGAACAGGTTTGGCAGATAACGTACCCCGAGTACGGCTTTCGTTACGAGTTTCTGGATGATCGGGTAGCTGGATTCTACGCAGATTACGACCGTACTTTCTCACTGGCCCAGATATTTGCGGGTATCGCTATTTTCATCAGTTGCCTAGGATTATACGGTCTAGTCATGTTTATGGCCGAGCGACGGACCAAAGAAGTGGGTATTCGGAAAGTGCTAGGAGCTTCGGTACAACAGATTGTGGCGTTATTCTCCAAAGAGTTTGTTAAGCTGATTTTTGTGGCTTTTGTACTGGCGGCTCCATTGGCTTACTATTTAACGCAGCAGTGGCTTCAAAACTTTGCCTATACCATTGAGGTAGGAGCTTTGACATTTGCAATTAGTTTAGTTGCAATCATCAGCATTGTGTTACTTACCGTCGGCTACCAATCAATCAAAGCTGCAGTAGCTAATCCGGTAGATGCTTTACGAGATGAATAATTGGGCGGTGGGCTTGGAGCGGGGTGCGTGGGGCTAGGAATACTTTCTATACGTACAGAAGGAACGCCCCGCCCCCAGCTTAATGAGAAACATTAGCCGTCAATCATCACTCACTCTTCATCAATTGGGCCATTGTGTTTCAATCCCCTGATTACGAATAAGTTGCTGAAAGTCAGCTAGTAGTTTGTCGCTTTCCCGCACCGCGTGGGGGGTAGTTTTCTTATCCAAAGCAAAAGCAGCTAGCATTCCCACGGCTTCGCCGATGCTCCACTCTACTGGGTGTAGCCGGTAACAGCCATTAGTGATGTGAGTGGTACCAATATTCTTATTGGCCGGAAGTAAATTTTGCATCCGTTGGGGTAGAAATGCACCCAGTGGAATCTGGAACGGTAGGGAAGCAAAATCTATGTAATTATCTCCTCCGCTACTGGGATGCAGGTCAATATGATAATATCCGACACCTACACTGTCGTAAAAATTAGCCGCCGTTTGACCGCTTTTTTCTCCAGCTACCAACAGGCGATTTTCTTTGCCAACATGTTCTTCCAGCACCCGAAATATGGGTTTTATTCGGCGCGATTCTCGCACGTAGGGATACTTAGCTAAACCGTCTTCAGTTCCAAGTATATCACCACGTAGTCGTAATCCAGGCCAGCCTTGTTTACCGTCGGGGCGAGGAGCTTCGGTTTGCAGCCAGTAAAGTAGTGATAAGCTTAATTGCTTGCTTTGCGCTACGTGGCGGTCAAATTCTTCGGGACTTACACCAACTAAATTCCCCAAAAAGTAATCATTTTGAGGCCAATTAATAACAGTACTATCTCCCGGATACGTACCAGCTTTGAAGTTATTGCGATCAATTAGTTTTCGGTAATTCCAGAGGTTGAGTACTTCTCCGGTAGGAGAGCCTTCTGGGTGAAATCCTAACGTTTTAGGTTTTAGTGTAGAAGGGTGGGTGTAGGTTAGGGATAGAAGCTCTCCGGGCCAAGCTGGAGTTAAGTCCGGTATAAAGTTCCGCCAAAAATTATAATCCTTAGGCTTTTCAATCAGGTTCTCGGCTCCTGGTACATAATCCATTGCCAAGCACATGGTGAACGATTGCTGATTGGTAGGGTCGGCTCGTTCAGCCGCATGCAACTCGTTGGTATCCGCTTGGGACTCGGTGCCAGTCACGTATTCAGTGTTAGTCAGGGGAAGCAAATCACCGAGTTCGGTAGCATCGGTAAAGTAGGGGGCAATTAGCACCATTTCTCTTTCTGACTGATTATTCCGCGCTGTTAATGCTTTAACTCGATCGCCCTCAACATCGGCTTGCGTAATTTTATGATTAAGCAGTAGAGTCAATTGGCCGCTGCTTAGGTAGGGGGCGAACATAGCTTCTAAGACAGCTAAGGCTACCCGAGGCTCGTGACAAAGCCGGGAAACAGCACCATTCCCCGGATTAAAGTACTGCTGTTGTCGAGCCGCTTCGGTAACCGGATAATGCTGAAAGTAGTACTGCCGAACGGCATTGCGAAAATCGCGATAGAGCTGAGTAGCTCCGTGGGTTTCAATCCACTGATGTTCATCTGGGGGAACTCCTTGTTGGGTAATTTGCCCGCCGAGCCAATTAGTTTCTTCAGTCATCACTACGCGCAATCCGTTGCGTAGCCCAGCTAGTGCCGCGGCGCATCCACCCAATCCGCCCCCGGCTACTACTAAGTCAGCAGCATACTCAGTCTGGGTGTTGTTGTCAATTGAAAGACTGTTTTTGTAAGAATAATGACTGGTGATAGGGAGTACAGCTAATGAACTTCCTCCAACACTTATATTTTTAATAAATTTTCTACGTTTCATAAAATAGTTAACATAAGGCAATGAAATTAAGATTAATCGCTTTCAAATCTATATGATCAGATAGAAAATCCGTTCTAGCACTATGGTAGACAAAAGTGGGTACACAAACTATGCAGAGGTTTTCAGTTGTAAAGCCCCTAATTATCCGTTATCTTTAAAATACGATAGGCGTATATTATGGGGGAAGTAGCACAATTTTTTTATTGGATTAGTCGAACATTGGTACTTCTTGTACTGATAGTCTTGCCCCAATGGCTATCAGCTCAAGATCAAGTATTTATTCAAGGACAGGTAGTGGACTCCGATAGCTTGGCTCCGATACCGTATGTGCATATTCGTGGTCAGGGGGGTAAAACTGGCACTGCTACTGACGCTGAAGGATTTTTCGGGGTGAACGTACTCCGCCAAGATACTATTATGTTTAGTAGTGTAGGCTATAAACCCTATTTTCTAGTTCCTGCCGATAGCGCAAGTGAGAGCCTGACGAAACTAACAATTGTCATGGTCCCCCAAGTAAATGAGCTACGGGAGATTACAATAAAGGCTTATGATAATATTGAGCAGTTTATTCGGCGTGAGCCGGTACCGTTCAGCCTAAACCGCCCTAAAGGTGAACCATTATTTGAGCGGAAGGATCCGAAAGAGGTACCAGCGATTAGTGTAGCGGGGGGGATGAACGGGGCGCGGTTAGAGGGCGGCGTTACTGCGCTTGCTAATCTGTTCAATAGCAAGTTTCAGCAAGAAAAAAAGCTGAAAGAAATTATGGCGATGGAGGAGGGTGAAGCTCAGCAGCAGCGAATACGGGATGCTATGACCGAACGATACCAGGAAATGTTAGTGCTCGCTGACGATGATCTGAGTAATGCTGATATTCAACGCTTTACGTTAGAATATATGCCGCCCCCTTCGGTGATGCTTTATCAAGACGATTATACGGTTATGATCGGTATTTTACACAGCCTTGGTAATTTTGAAGATGAGACTGAACGAAAATTAGCAGTTCAGAAACTACTTAAGAACAAAGTCTTTGAAGGGGATATATCAACCATTCGCCAATAAAGATCAATTCCGAAGGGACGATTCTCTTTCAATAAGGCGATGTTCTATCACAATATTGTTCTGTATACTTTCTTCTTCTTGATTGAGTTTACG
>NZ_JBARYM010000901.1:0-3336 GCF_049647865.1 Tunicatimonas sp.
ACTGTACTCCCGGCAGCAGTTGCAAAGTTTTTAGTACGTCTACCTCACCTAATAGGGCCGGAAGATTCTTTATCTGTTCAATCGGTACGGAAATCGTACTCATTTGGGTAACTTCCTGAATTTTCTCGGCTTCCGCTGCTGAGATCACTACTTCATCTAGTAAAGAGCTTTCGGTCAGCTCAATAGTAATCAGCGTATCTTGCGTTAGGAGTAAGCGGACCGTCTGGGGTTGGTAACCTACGTAAGAATAGATTAACGATACACTATCGCTTGGTAAGGTTAAACTATAAAACCCGAAGGTGTTGCTGCTAGTGCCACTGGAGAATTTCAGGTCAAATACATTAGCCCCAATTAAAGCTTCTCCGTCGGTAGCATCCTTAATATAGCCGCTAACGGTGTACTTTTGTGCAAAACTACTAGAAGCTATTCCTAAAAAAATCAGTATAGACACTAGTGAGAGGAGAATTGTTCTCATATAGTTGTAGTTAATAGAGGGAAGATGTCAGGTAGAAGACAGTAATACTCCGTAAAACGGTTGGAATGACTGCTTATTATGATGAAAAAATTAGGGAATGATTTTTGGCATAGATTGTTGAAACATCTAAGTTCGGGCGAACGAAAGTTGATATGCATTACGCTATTTTTCTACTAAGTATTATTAATATTCTCCTGTCAGTTTCTGCTAACGCGCAAACTGAGCTGCAACTACTATTGCCAGATCAGAATAATTGGAACGCAGTAAGTGAGGGCGAGCGACTACAGTTCACGCTAGAGGCCACTGGTGGTAGCGATCAAAACTATACTTTTCAGTACGAAAGTGAAGAAGCAGAGGATCTTACCATAACTAATGCTACGGTTAGTTGGACTCCGGCTTTTGATATTGTGATTCAGGGGGAAGAAAGCAGAATTGTTCCGGTTACGTTTAAGGTGACTAATGCAGCGGGCGAAACTGCTACCGAGGTGGTAGATTTTATCGTGCAAAATACGGTGCGTATTCCTACGCTTACAGAGATGCAACCCTTCTTCATTCAATCCAATACTAAAAATACCTATCCACTTTCGCTCAACTCCCAAGAGTTTGTGGTGGAAGCTGGAGATGAAAGTTTACCTGAGGGGATAGAAGTTTTGCCAACTGATGATAACCGATGGAAACTTCAGTGGCAACCTACTCGGGAGCAATTCGCTGCTTTGCGGCAGCAACCCGGTAAAATTAAGCTGAAGGTACGAGACAAACAATGGGGCGATCAGGCTATGGCTGAAATTGCTTTACTGCCCGCTTCGGCTACCGCTCGCGAAAATGCTGTGCCTTCTGAAGCTAACCTAGAGTTATTATTTCCTCGTAGCTCGTACTGGAATGTAGTTAATGAAGGAAAAGTGCTTTCCTTCAAGCTAGCTGCTCGGGGCGGCACCGACGATAGTTATAGCTACCGAGTAATCGATGCTAGAACCTTGGGTATAGATTACGATACGCTGGGGAACGTCTACTGGCGCCCCTCTTTCGATTTTGTGGATCGGTTAAACGACACCCGAGCGGCTCCGGTCGCTTTTGAAGTGCGTAATCGCAGCGGCGAAACGAGCCGAAAATCCATCAACCTGCTGGTGAATCATGTAAATCGCCCCCCGGAAGTAGGAGAGATGCGTAACTTTTACGTGAGCTACGGGAAAGAGAATATGTACTCGCTGCCAGCGACGAATGCTATTAATGATCCCGATGAAGACCCAGTGGTTTTTAAGCCTATCTTAGCGAAAATGCCCCAAGGAATGACGCTCTCTTCCGAAGGGATGCTGAAGTGGTCGCCTTCGCTAAACCAGTATCACCGGCTACAGCGCGAGCCATTGTTACTACCCTTCATTGTGGAAGATCAGCCCTACGAAGCGCAGGCGCAGGGTATTCTTCGCATTGAAGTAACCCAACAAGATCTGCCACCCGAAATCTCTATGGTTCCCAACCAAAATTATTATAAGATTAAAGAAGATGAAGCCCTGAATATTAAGTTTTACTTGTCTGACCCCAACGGCGACGATGATATTGCTAACTTTGATTTTGTGGCTGATAAACGAGATATTCCCCGTTCAGCCCTGATAAGCAATGAAGCTACCCAGTGGGAGTTCTTGTGGGAGCCGGGCTACGATATGTTGATGGAATCAGGCGATACCAGTACCTACCAAATTACCTTTTTTGCGATTGATAAATCAAACCAGCGACGAGAGCGTACCATTCAAGTTCACGTAGAAGATGCTGAAAATCTGGTAGAGAAAGACCAGCTAGTGTATAATCAGTACCGTACTGGGCTGGTGCGTACGATGAATCTGATAGATCAACTGAAAGCTCGGCAGAAATCACTGCAGAAGGAATATAAGAAAGCCCGGCGGGGCAAAAAGCACCGAGCCATTACTACTGCCTCCTTAGGTGCCATTACTGGCCTATCGCCAGTAGTATTGGGTGGTAACGATGCGCAACCTTTCGTTTCCGGTATTGGCGGAACTACCTCCATGACCATTGGTAGCTTAGAAGCCAGCAACGTGATTGGTAAAGATGCTAGTGACATTTATGAGAATTTAAGTTATATCAATCAGAAGTTGACTGAACTGCAAACGCAGGGAAATCTGTTTGCCGGAAAATACGCGCTAGCGCACGGTCGTCGGGATAACAGTTTTGGCGAAGATTTACGTAAACTTATTCTGCTGTTGAGTCTGGATAGAGTGACTAAGCTAGAGCTAGATCCTTCCTGGAAGAACCCGCGCCGGGCTAGTGACAAAAATATTAAAAATACATTTTCCGACTACAATGCCGACCCCGATCGGTCGCCCTACATTAATGAGTAACAAACCAACCTTACCTAAAGGAACGCGCGATTTTGGCCCCCAACAAATGGCCCAGCGAACCTACATTCTAGATACAATTCGCCAGGTTTTTCAGAAATTTGGTTTCCAACCGCTAGAAACGCCCAGCCTGGAAAATCTATCGGTGCTCACCGGAAAATATGGCGACGAAGGTGATCAGCTCTTATTTAAGATTCTGAACAACGGGTTAGATGATCCTAAGAATCGTGATAAAGCGGAACGAGCGTTTGCGAATGTAGTGCAGGGAAAAAATGATTCTGACCTAACCGAACGAGCACTGCGCTACGATCTCACCGTTCCGTTTGCCCGCTACGTGGTAATGAACCAGCACGAGATAACTTTTCCGTTTAAGCGGTACCAGATTCAACCAGTGTGGCGAGCCGACCGTCCGCAGAAGGGCCGCTACCGCGAATTTTACCAGTGCGATGCCGATGTAGTGGGTACCAGTTCTCTACTCTGTGAAGCCGAAATTATCCGGATGCTAGAAGAAGC
>NZ_JBARYM010000902.1:0-3051 GCF_049647865.1 Tunicatimonas sp.
GTTCGTGTACCTCTTCGTTGGTAAGTGGAAGGAGATGAAGGGAGAGAAAGAACTTACGAAGACGTTACAACGCTCTGAAAAAACATCGCAGAGGCTTACCGAAGAACTTCAAACAGCGAATGAAGCACAAACCATACTACAAGCGCAACTTACCAAGCAACAAACCGAATTGTCAGAAAATAAGCAAGCATTAGTTAAACTCCAGCAAAACTATTCAAAGCAACAGCGAACGCACCAAGAGGAACTACGGATGGTCGCCGAAAACCGTTTGTGTGTTACCTGCGGACATCAAGCTAAGAGTCATCAACAGCTTTCCCGCTACAAGCGCGATTGTACCGAATGTATCCGGCAACGAACGCAAAAGGCAACAGCAATGACCAACGGTCAAGTATCCTGATAGCACCTGTTAGCGCAGTGCATACTGCCTCTTACGAAGAGAAGCACAAAAAAAATGTGAGGCACTTCCTTAACAGGTGATAATACCCCCAATTGGATCGGGTATGTTATCAGTTGCTAGTCAGCGTATTGTTTCTTCCATCATCAAGTATCGTATTGCTCAGGGTAAAATTGCTGGCTAGACATCAATAGTTACCCGGAAGGATGTAGGATCACAACGTACCTCGCACTAGGTGAATCGCGAATATACGAACCCAGGCTGCGCGAACGGCAAGGATACACGGTTGTCAGCTCGAGATAAAATCTTCCTTTCTGACGAAAGCGTATTTTTTCCCGGCAATCCTTGCCATTGGCTAGCTGGTTCGGAAGGGTAGCGATACCTAGTCGCGGCGGTTGTCGCAAATGGCAGGTTTACGTTAACCCCTACTTTGATGAATACTTCACGCCCCCGTCCCAATCGCTTTTCCCAATTCGTTCAGCAGCAGTACACAGTGCTACAGGGTGATCTAGCGATGGCCTGGGAAGATCGCAAGCGCCAAAACCTCAATGAGTATGATCAAGCACTAATCGTCAGTACCTTTTACGATATTATTGATCCGAGACATAGATTTCTGCTGGAAGCTTTCGTAGAATGCTCGATGAGTTCCCGGCGAACCATGTTGAGTGTGGCAATAGACAGCATGACCATGGAATGGGAAGCGTTTAACCGGAAGCATAAGATTCTATAGGGGGATTCCCCTATTAGAACCCCACCCCATAGCGGTAGACAGTGAGGGGTTGATCATTAAGGAGCACTGTTTAGCGTTTAACCCACCCTGGATAGTTAGGCGTTCAGCTTCATGTAAACTCCGTAGCCTACGAAAGATTGCTTAGTGCGCAGAGTATCGGATAGAATTGACTCAGGTACGGATTGGGGTTGCACGTAGTTATTCACCAGGGTTTTAGTAGGAGGATAACGCTGGTCGGGCCTCCTACCCACAGCGTTCTAGGCAGAATGTAGACCAGATTGACTTCTGCTTGCAGTAAGTTCATAGCTTTGGTATGTCACTACAAATGGCAATAGATATTATCCGAAAATAGTAATGGGTTCATGGTACGAGCTAAGGCACGGCATTTTTACCAATCATAATGATTCCCATACTATGGGTCTTTTTCATGACAAGCTTAGTTTACTGATACAGGTCAACGGTATCGTTGGTGCATACCAATCTAATCAACCAGTTTTCCTGGTTGATGACTGCCTGCATCACTCCGACCCGAGCTGGGAGGGCTTCTCCTTCGGGCGAGGTGCTGCCCGTTACGGTCCAGTCAGCGGTGACCATCGTGAGCTGATCGCTCAGGTCCCGGATGAGTAGTTTATCCATGGTCATTGCTGCGTTCTTATTGACCGTGGTGAACGGATAGATGTGCTCCTTAACAATATTCTGTTGTCCAAGGTACGTATTGCCCGTCACGGCGGTATATTCAGCATCTGGCTCAAAGAGCTCACCAAACTGGGTAAGGTCCTTGGCATTCCATCGGTCTACGAAGTGCTGGATCACATCAATGACTTTTTGGGTAGTCGCTTGACTGCTTCGGGAAGTATGTTTCATGTCTTTCGGTTTTAGCTTATTTTTTAGAAAAATAGAGTCTTTAGAATTATACAGTCTCATGTAGACTCGCGGTACTGCTTCGGGGTGAGTCCTGTTTTATGCTTAAAAAAGCGGCTGAAGTCACTAGGATTACGCTGAAGCAGCGCAAAAGCAATCTCAGCAATGGTAAGTTGGGTTTGCTTCAGCAATACCTTAGCCTCTAACAGGATCATTTCAGAGATACAATCGTTGGCCGTTTTACCCGTAATCTTTTTCACGCTCTTATTGAGGTGGTTCGGGGTTATACTCAGCAGAGAGGCAAAATCCGCCACCTTATGGATCTGGTAGATATTTTGGGCTAACAACCCCTTAAATTGCTCGGTAATGTGATGAGCAGAATCCCGAACGGGACTTGGGGTTTGAGCAACGACCTGTCGCAGCTCGACCAATAACGCCGAAAGATACGCATCTAATAACGCCGTGCTATCGCTACCGTTGATGGACATGAGCCTAGTGAGCAAGTTTTTAACCGGCGGTACGGTTCTCTTCGTAAGCGTCACGATAGGATGACCAATAGGTTGAAGGAAGTCACCGTCTAAAAGCCTCGTATTAGAGACTACGTTGTTATCAAAATGACAATAAAAACCGGTGGCATCGTCACTTACGTATTCAGTGGTCGTGATTTGAAAAGCGGGTAGGAAGAAAAAAGCGTGCTTTCCTATCTGGTAGTGACCTAGTCCTTTGCTTCTGGTAACGCTGCCGCCCGTCAGGAATATAAAGTCGTGAATGGTCTTACGGTGAGGAAGTAAGGGGAAGTTGATATAGTTTTTATGTTCCTCAATACGATGAATTTCAAACGTGCTGAAACTTGATGAATGGAAAAAGGAAGCTTCTTGCTGCCGTTTATAATTACGCCGGAAGAAGTCTTCCGGATCTAGCGTAGGAATTTGATGATCATCCACTGTTTTTTTATTCTCGTGATGCCTTACCAATAATAGTTTCTGACGTTGAGGATTCCTATCAAAAGCAATGCTGTCTGATGATTCCAAGGGCATAAAGAGAACGTTAGTAGAGCGAACTGTCA
>NZ_JBARYM010000903.1:0-2096 GCF_049647865.1 Tunicatimonas sp.
GTAATCTGCGGTGCCTACGGGTAGCCGACTTCGGATATAGCTCTTCGTACTGACGTACCGAATCTTCCCAACCCTGGGCGTAGCTACGTTGAGTAGGTCGTGGAGATTGTGGGACAGTATAGTTTCTTCTCATGGGGGAATACAATGAAAAACGGGTAATTGAAAGTGTATAGTTAATAATACTTACCGAATGGCAGATCGATGGGAAGGATTCGTTTAAGCTCAGAAGCGCAGACCTACGTTGAAGCCCGCCCACATCTGCACGTTAGTTTGATTATTATAAGTTTGGTTGAAGAAAGTGTAGGGAGCTAAATTACTGCCAATAGTACTGTCAATGTTCGGTAATTCCGATACTAGCAGATTGAAAGTAGGCGCAATAAAAACTCCGAAATGCTGAGAGAACTGTTTGGCAAAACCAAGACGAAACGTGCTAAGAAGGTTTAGTATATTGTTCATCTCAAAAATTTGATTTTGATCTCCGTAAACTTGTTGCCATAATAAATCAATAGACAGATCAGTAGTATGAGATAACGCGGTGACATGACCTATTCCGTAACCTACTCCGTAGCGGAAGTCAGTATCGGCAAATTGGGATCCGAATGAGAAGATATTGTAAAACTTCCTTACTCCTATTTTAAAAGCGACATTGGCGTGCATGGTTTCCCCGCCCCATACTTCTAACGCTCGATAGCCATTCTTGCGAACAATACTCAGAAAACCAATGGGTACTCCGTCAATGCTATCGGCTACGTTAAACACGCTGAGTTGTACTCCTTTCACATTGCGGGCTACGTTGATAAAGCCACTCCCCTGGAAACCTCGCACATCGCCGGAAGCAATATTCGCAAAACCAGCAATCTGAACTCCGTCTACATTGTGAGCATAATTTCCAAATCCGGTAAACTGTCCGCCTTTTAAGTGGCCAAGTGCTATGTTGGTAAAGCCGGATGCTTGCAGAGCATCCTCATCGGCATTTTGGGTAGCAATATTGGCAAAACCAGCCGCCTGCACTCCCCGAGTGAACCCAGTCGACAAATTCAGAAAACCCGCTCCCTGCACCCCTTCTAGTGAGTCTAGATTCATATTAAGAAATCCGGCAAACTGCCCTCCGTCTAATGTTCCACCGTTTAGGTTAATAAAACCGGCGGCTTGTACTCCCGTTACCTCGTTTTTCACCAAATTGAAGAAACCGGCGAACTGCGCCCCGTTCACGAAGTCGTTTTCTATATTTCCAAAACCCGAAGCTTCTACACCATCTAAGCCAGCAGCGTAGCCCACCAACATATGGAGCGATAGTCGGTTCACGTATTCTCCCGCTTGAAGTCCGTTGGTACTAAGGGGATAAATAAGACCGAAATGCACTAGACTCCTCTTGTAGGGCGAGTCATTCGGCATATGATTAAAGATGGCGTAGTTCATGCCCCGCCGAATGGTTCGAGTAATCTTCTCATATATTTTATCGTCTGACGAACCAGAACTGCTCTCTTGTTCAGCAGGCACTTCCGTAGCTTCTTCTTTTATTGAAGTAGTATCAGCAGATGATGCAGTTTGAACGGGTTCTTCGATTTTCTCTGAGCTTTGCACTTCTGGCTCCGATACGTCCACCGATGGTCGATCATTTTGAAGCTCATCATCTCGGGAATCGTCAGATGGTAATTCTTCATTCTGGGAATCATCCGTTTTAGAGTTTCTCTCCTCTTCTGGCATCCCATTATCTTTGGTAGAGGCAGACGGTTCCGCGGTCGGTACTTGATTGTCTGATTTTTCTGCGTTGGATGAGGAATTGGATTTAGATGTTTCTTCTATTTCTGGTTTCGCGACGGATTGCTCGGTCTTTTCAGTATCATTTTTTAGCACAATCTGACCGTTCACCAATTGATACGATAAAGACGTATTGCTAAGGGCAGTATCAAGTACTTGGCTTAAGGGAACATTCTGAAAGCTTAGCGTTACCAACTGCTCAACCGGTAATTCATTGTTGAGGTAAGCGAATTTTAGCCCGTATTGCTCCTGCAAATCAGTCAGAACTTCTTGTAGGGTAGCATTCTGGTAGGTGACCGACACCTTTTGTTGAAGAATATCGGTTTGGGGAGGAT
>NZ_JBARYM010000904.1:0-3382 GCF_049647865.1 Tunicatimonas sp.
AGGAGATGTCTATCCCGATTCTCACTCTAAATTTCTTCAAAGTGAAGATAGCTACCTTTTGCTCAGCCTTTCTTCCCAGAAAGCTACCATGACGGTAGAAATTAAAGATCATGATGGTAAGGTGCTAGACCGAACGGAGTGGGTTAAAAGGCGGATTTAAAAAATTCAGAAATTGATTTTGTTTGTGTATATATTATCTTTTCGGAGGTTCAAATAAAAACTACTCCCCTTAAAATGCATAAAGCTCGACCACAAATTATTGAAGAAATTTTCGCTCCTTCCAAACAAAAGTTTATAGAGCATCTAGCGATTCCTGATAATCACAGAATCATTTTCTCCGGCAGATTCGGCATCGGGAAAACTACCTTTCTCAAACATTACTTTTCTAAAGAAACACAAGACGCTAACATACATGATAGTAGCACAGTCTATAAGCACTTACATTTATACCCTGTTAACTACCAAGTTGGAGAGAACGCGGATGTATTTGAGTATCTGAAATATGACATTCTGACTAGATTACTAATCGAACCAAGTATTAAGATTGATATTGAACGAATC
Source organism: Tunicatimonas sp. (assembly GCF_049647865.1). Taxonomy (NCBI): domain Bacteria; kingdom Pseudomonadati; phylum Bacteroidota; class Cytophagia; order Cytophagales; family Catalimonadaceae; genus Tunicatimonas; species Tunicatimonas sp. The sequence continues at coordinate 562 of NZ_JBARYM010000904.1, forward strand.
AAGCCTAATACGGCACTTCCTTTCCTTTTGCTGAATAACTTAGATGAACTGTTTAGTCCCATTTTACATGTTGCCGAAACAATTACTTCAGCGGCTACAGGAATTAAAGGAGTAGCAGCAGCATACGATAAAATCATAAAGTTCAAAAATAGGATCAAAGAAGAATATGAGAAAGTAAAGCCTAGTGACCATGACGAAGTAGTAAGATATTTGAGCCAGCATCATGTTACTAAAGGCTCTATATATGAACGGGATTTCTATTCAATCCTTATAGCTGATCTCATAGACACTTGGACAACACCAGAGGAAGAAGGTAAAGGAAAACCAAAAGACTCTAAAAGTAGTGATTTAGAAAGTGTATTGATTATTGATGACTTAGATAGAATAGACCCTCATCATACTTTTAGGCTATTCAATATATTTTCAGCCCACTTCGATCAAGACCCTGAAGAAGAACAAGTAAATAAGTTTGGTTTTGATAAAATCATTTTTGTTTGCGACATAGATAATATCCGCGGTCTATTTTCTCATTTCTACGGAACGTCAGTTAGCTTTAGTGGCTACATAGATAAGTTTTATAGTAAGATTCCTTTTTACTTCAATCCGACCCAAGAGATTATTGAAAGTATTACCAAATTTCCGTCTGCACAGTTTAGATTCCAGAATTTTGGTGGAAGAAAAGAAGACGATGAGCGCCTAAATGAATATTATCAAGAGAAAGTAAGTGAATTGAGGTCACTTTTTAATGATCTACTTTCGTATGTTATTCAAGCGAATGGAGTGAGTACTAGAAATCTCGTAAAAGTAAAGGAGAATAAAATTAGTATCTCAGCAAAACCAATACTTAGAATAAGTGGGAAACTATATGGCGAGGTACATCTTTTAATATTTCTTATAGTCAAGCTACTCCTTAACTATGTAGGTACAATGCAAGAAGTTATTCATCTGCTAAGAAGGTGTGAGCAACTTGCCCTATCTAACTCTAAACTACTTTCCGACATAAGAGATGGTATTATAAGGCATTCAATTGTATACCTAGGAATCGATACTCAAGAAGTTAATGGGGATAATGAAACATATCATAAGTATCATATGGACGATGGCACTACTTTTTACTTTAAATGGAATACTCCTATTCATCATGATACATTTGTAGATGTAAATATTCAAAAGATAGAATCGCTTGAAGGTACAGAAATACCATATAAACAAATTAACCCGTTCACCCTATTGATTCTTGCAGTTCAAAAAATCAGCAATGATACGAGATCATAATTAAAAGTGAGACGTACTGGATTCGAACCAGTGACCTCTGCCCTGTCAAGGCAGCGCTCTAAACCAACTGTGCTAACGTCCCAAAAAAAATGCAAAAGCCGAAATATGAAAGTAGTGAAATATTTTTCTCATTTCACATTTCATATCTCATATCTCATATTTTAATAAGCTATGCCCCCTGATTTTGCTGCTCCTCAAATACACGATCAATTAACTTTAAAGCTTCTTCCAAAATGGTATCCCGGCCAGCCTCTCGATCCTCATCGGTAATATCCACTCGGACATCGGGGGCTACCCCATCTTCAATGTTTTCTCCGGCTACGGTCGTAGTCACGGTAGAAGAGAAACGATAGGTCCAGCCATTCGGCAATTCACGATTAATAGGAAGACCACCCCCACCGCCGGTGCTATCGCCCATTACCCGAACATTGGGGAAGTTCTTCATAATCTGCACAAAGAAGTTAGTAGCACTGTAGCAAGAACGATTGGTCAGCACCACTACCGGACCGTTGTACTGAAAATCTCCTTCGGGTTCAATATACTTTTTAACCGGATCAGTAAAATCATTATGGCCGGGTCCATCTTTATAAAGCCAATTTTGTACGTGGCGGCGTTCATCGGCAAAGCGGCTGGCTAGGGTATTAGCATTGTTTAAACTACCGCCGCCATTGTCTCGCACATCAATAATTAGTCCTTTGAAAATAAGCGTATCGTCATTACCGGTTATTCGGCTGGCATACAGAGTCACTAAATAATCGGCAATTGATTCGCTGAAGTCGTCTTCAAAGCTCTCGTAGTAGATGTAACCAACCGAGTCAATAGACCGATGAAGGAAAGGCCCGGTAATTTCGTAATTGTCGCCTAAATAGTTTCGCTCAATGGTGGTAAAATCAAAGTTCTGCGGAAAGTCTAAATACCAATCCCAGTTGCGGGACAGATCGAATCCTGCTTGTAGATTTACGTGCCCATCGCGCAATACAAACAGCATATCAGCTAGCACATTGAATAGTGAATCGCGACGCATCCCGTTTTCTACCCGGGGGCGGTTGGCTTCGTACACGGCATCCCAGTCAATTCCTTTAAAACTGAAGAAAGAATAATTTTCGTCTACGGTCGTCCACATCGAGTTGAAGACATCTACCGCATTATCATCATATTCATCACGAATGAAGGCTTCCTCACAAGAAGCAAAGGTCAGTAGACCCAATAAGACAATTAGAATTCCATTAATTAACTTCATCATGCTAAAAATTAAACATGGTTCCGATGGTAATATTATGCGAAGCCGCTTGCACCAACCGGGGTTCGCTGTAGCGTACGTAATTCCACTCGTAGCTTAGGCGCAGCCGATTACGATTAGATAGAAAGTACTCTAAAGACCAAGTATTGCTGTAGCGAAAAAACTTGTTCAAGCTGGTAAGAGAGCCGCTCTCAAAAAATTGAGCAACTGGTTCTTCCCGTTCATCATCCAAAAATCCTGGCAGACGAGTAGTACCGTAAGATGGGCGCACCGCAAAGGTTAGCAGCGGTAAATACGCTGAATACG
>NZ_JBARYM010000905.1:0-7975 GCF_049647865.1 Tunicatimonas sp.
CCATTACGAAACCAAACGTATTGGTTATCCATCACAGAAGCATCTACTCCTATAGTTAGCGTGTAGCTATCACCTGCATCGCGGAAGGTGTTCAACGTGGAACCTACCTTGGCTTGGGGGGCGTAAATTAGGTTTGATGCGGAATCAAGCGCGTTTAGTATATCTTCAAAAGTAAGAACGTTACCAGCTAAGTCGATTATGCCTAAGGTATTAGGGTGAAGGGTATTTATAGCATCAATTTGATTACCACTTAACAATAATGAGTCAGTAACTTCTGAAAAGATACTAGCCCAAAAATCTAACATACCATTCAGTGCATTATCCTGTAGATCAGCATACTCTAATCCGGTTAGATTATACATTTCTGCGGGAAACGAACCAGAAAGCTGGTTGTTGCTCAATTCTAGGCGGGCTACTCGATTATCGGTTATAGTAACCCCCTGCCAGGTAGTAATGCTTCCACTCAGCCAGTTAGTATTATTGGTCCAACTAGGGCCATCAGTAGCATTGTAAAAATCTACCAAGGCTAGCGAATCGATGATCAGCGGATCTTGAGGAGTAGTGAATACCAGTGTGTCGGAGAAGGGACTACTACCGCAAGTGTTGTTCGCCGTTATTCGGAGATAGTGAGTGGTTAAAGGAACCAGTCCAGTAACCTTAGCACTAACTGAATCTACTACGGTGGTATTCACTATGCTGCTGAATAGATTATCGGTAGCTACTTCTACCAAATATGTGTCAGCGTTTATAATACTTTCCCAAGCTACGGTTGCTTGATTATGCTCCACTAATAGCAAAGTATCTACCGGTGCCGAAGGCAAACTATCGGTTGTGAAGTTAAATACCGCAGTAGTATCGCCTGTACCACAAACATTGCCCGGAATGATACGATACATATAGCTAGTAGCTGATACTAAGCCGCTAACTACTAAAGTATCATTGCTGGTAGGGTAACTATTAATTGTAGCAAACGCATCAGCGGAAATCTCTACCAAATAATCATCGGCTTCAGCTACTTCATCCCAAGTAAGCATTGCTCCGTCGCACACAATCTGTGATGCAGCTACATTGGTTGGAATAGGAGGAACATTATTTGTTTGGTAGCTTCCGGTACTAGCTGGTCCAGATCCACAGACATTCTGAGCGGTAACCCGATATTCGTACGTAGTTCCCTTCTCGCGACCGGCTATTGTAATCGAGGTAGATGGAACTGACTGAGAAATCTCCGTAGTCACAAAACCATCTTTAGAAACTTCTAACAAATAATCTGAAGCGTAATTTACTACGTCCCAACTTAAATCAAATCCATCGCAATCAGGGTTTGAGGCAGCAAGATTAGTAACTATTCCCGGAATATCGAGCACTTCCACTGAGATGGCACTTGAGTTAGATGAAGTACCACAACTTGTAATTGCACGTACTCGGTAATAATACATCTCAGTAGCCGTAAGTCCAGTTACAGTTAAGAAAGTATCAGAAGTGGAAGTGGCATCATAACCTGATATCATTGTTACAAAAGCAGCATCTTCGGCTACGTCCACTTCGTAACTGCTTGCACCAAAAACCGGAGCCCAAGTAGCAGTGAAGGCATCACAGGTAACACTAGCTGCCGGTTGGGCAGTAGGTTCGCTATCATTTATTATCTCTATGTCAAAGGTAGACGAATTGGAGCAAGTGCCAGCAGTAATATACGTTATTGTATAACTACCAGGCACACTGGTTGATAAATCAATCTCACCAGTACTGCCATTGATTATTAGTCCGGCCGAAGTTGTAAACGTACCGCCCGTGCTACCTGTAATAATAGCCGTTGGATCAGTGTCGGTTGGGCAATAAGGTGATCCAATATAATTGAAACTAGCATCATCTCTACCACTGATTGTCAGATTGAAGGTATTGCTAGAAGGACATACTCCCGAAGTAGTATAAGTAATTGTATGAGTGCCTAAGGGGCTGACCGATAAGTCAACTTCGCCCGTCGCAGTACTAACAAATATCAAACCGGAAGCATTGCTAAACGTACCTCCAGAAGTTACGATACTATTAGGTATCGGATCGCTTTCATCTTCACAATAGTTAGTACTAACGTAGCTAAAGCTAGCGTCATCCACTGCAACAATATCTACACTAGAAGTATGGATATCAGACGGGGAAGTCGTTTCATAAGTTACTATATATGTTCCAGGTAAGCTGGTATCAAGATCAATTTCGCCGCTGCCACCGTCAATATCTAATCCGGTAGTGCTGCTAAATGTTCCTCCTGAGGTAGTTACTGATGGTGTAGGGTCGGAATCATTTTGGCAATAGGTCGTACTTGCATAATTGAAGGTAGCATCTTCCACACCACGTGTATCTAGCTCGCTACTGTGACTTAAAGCCACCGCAGAACCACCATACAGCCATAATACAATAAAAATAAACTGTTTCATAACTAAAACATTTATAGGAAAAGTACAATTATTGTTCTATAGCGAAGCATTTAAAGAGTATTCTTACCAAGAAAAGTACATGGCTCGCTTGGAATACAATAAAGTAAGGTTTTTTACAATCTTCCTCTTATTTCTTGGGTCTATTGATTATCCTATAGAATAGGATTAGATTGGCATTTTATGCAACCATCCTCCTCAATACGGTTATTTTTTACGGGCTTTCTCATTCTGAAAATCGCTACTTTCTCGTTCGGACAATCGGTGGAAGATGTAGTTATTAGCCGCTCCGCAAGTAATAGTAGCCTTACAGATTGGATACAAGAAGTTGAGTCGAACCATGCCATTCGCTTTTTCTATCGTCCAGAATGGACTGACTCCATTGTAGTTTCTCAGCCATTTAGTAATACTCCGCTTACCCAAGCACTTTCCACAATCATTGAGAATACTGATCTAACCTTTACTACCTATCAGGATTATTATATTGTATTGCTTTCAACGGCCCCCTTAACCACTCGTCGCTCTAGTACCGATTCTGATAATCGCCGAATCGTTATTGGCGATTCCTTATTAGCTGATGGGCAAACTGAAGCAACCGTAAGCGGTTATGTTCGGGAGGGAAGTACGGGACAAGGTATTGCCGGGGCGACAATTTTTTCGCGGGAGTCTGGGCAAGGCACATCTACTAATGCTAACGGTTACTATACTATTTCAGTGGTTACCGGTGATTATCAATGGGAAGTTACCTCACTGGGTTACGAAACTGAAGAGCGCAAAGTACGGGTTACTTCCGATGGGTCGTTTTCGGTAGATTTATTTGAAGAAACTGCCCGACTAGAGGAAATAACGATTACCGAACAAGCAGAAGATAATAATGTAAGTGGTCCCCAAATGAGTGCGAACCGCATGGATATTAAGCGGGTGGAGAAGATGCCTGCTTTTCTGGGCGAAGTAGATGTAATCAACGCTATTCGGCTGTTACCAGGGGTAAGTGTAGCAGGCGAAGGCGCCGCAGGCTTTAATGTTCGGGGTGGCGATGTTGGACAAAACTTAGTTTTACTAGACGGTATTCCGATCTACAACCCATCTCACCTTTTCGGCTTTTTCTCTGCGTTTAATGCTGATTTATTGCAGGATGCCACGTTGTATAAAGGTGGTATTCCCGCTCAATACGGCGGACGAATTGCTTCAGTACTGGATATATCGATGAAGGAAGGCAACCTGCGGAAATTGAAAGTGAGTGGTGGAATTGGAGTTGTTGCTAGCCGATTATCCGCCGAAATTCCCATTGTAAAGGAAAAGAGTAGCCTAATTATTGGGGGGCGAGCCTCTTACTCTGACTGGATACTGAATCAAGTGCGAGATGTTACGCTTAGCCAAAGCGAGGCATCATTTTACGATGCTAACGCTAAATGGACCTATCGGCTCAACGAGTCCCATAAAGTTGGTCTGACCGGCTACTTTAGCAACGATAACTTCGGTTTAGCTAATGATGCCACCTATCAATATCAGAATCTTGGAGGAGCCTTACAGTGGGACTACTTAATTTCGCAGAAGTGGCTATCGGCCCTAAGAATTACTCAATCGCGCTACCGCTACCAGATTGGCGATTTGCAAGACAGCGTATCAGCCTCCCAAATCGATGCGGGATTCGATCAAACAGGTGGCCAGTGGAATCTAAACTTCTTTCCTAACCAAGACCACGAGATGAGCGGGGGAATTGAAGTATCTCGCTTCCAATTTTCGCCGGGTGATTTACGTCCAACGGGCGACTTTTCATTAGTTGTTCCGCAAGAACTAGCCACGGAACAAGCTTGGGAATTTTCTGGCTACCTGAGTGATGTGTATCAGATTAATCCATTTTTAACATTAACGGCAGGGCTACGCTATAATTATTATCGCTACGTTGGCCCTCGAGAGATATTTAACTACGCCGAAGGCCGACCGCGCCGGGTGGGCTCCACTACTGGAACTACCTCTTTTTCTGAAGGCGAAACCATTGTTACGTACCAAGGCTGGGAACCCCGAGCCGCTTTACGCATTGGACTAAATGCCCAAAGCAGCATCAAACTGAGCTACAATCGCCTTCGGCAAAACACCCATTTAATCTCCAATACTGCTAGTGTTACTCCTACGGATATTTGGAAATTGAGCGACCCGTATTTACCCCCTCAGATTGGCGATCAGTACGCGATTGGCTTCTTTCGAAATATATTTAACAACGCGATAGAAGCATCTGTAGAAGTGTACTACAAAGATATTCTTAACTTGGTAGAATACCGAGATGGGGCCACTTTGCTAATGAACAACCAGCTAGAAACCGATTTGCTGATTGGAACCGGACGAGCCTACGGAGCGGAACTGCTAATCTCAAAGAACATTGGACGACTTACTGGCTGGCTGGCTTACACCTACTCCCGCACGTTGCGTAAAGTAGATAGCAGCTTTCCCGAAGAACGCGTGAACCGGGGAGAGTGGTATCCATCGTACTTTGACAAGCCACATGATTTAACAATGGTGGGAAACTACCAGTTTACCCGACGAGTGCGCTTAGGCTTTAACTTTACGTTCAGCACTGGGCGACCTGTTACCTTACCCGAAAGTACCTACCGCATTGGGCGTTTTGATATCGCTAATTATTCTGACCGTAACCAATACCGAATTCCTGCTTACCATCGCTTAGATTTATCTCTTTCGGTTGATGGGAACCTAAAGAAAAACAAAAAATGGGATTCAAGCTGGACGTTTGCCATCTATAATTTATACGGAAGAAATAACCCGTACTCTATCTTCTTCCAAAGTACCAGCTCCGGACGGTTTTCGGCTTTCCGTTTGGCTATTTTGGGGCGACCATTTCCATCCATTACCTATAATTTCAAATTTTGAGCGCTATGAAGGGAAGGGGACTTATCATTGTAATTCTATCGTTATTGCTAACCACCTGTATTGATCCTTTTGATATAGGCGACGTAGTAGATGGACAGCCAAAGTTGGTAGTAGATGGTTTATTAACCGATCAACCTAAAGCTCACGAAGTACGAATTTCTTATTCATCGCCTACATTAAATACCTTTGAGCGAGAGGCCGTACAGGGAGCTGAAGTATTTATTGAGGACGAAAATGGCAATCAGGTGCAGTTACTGGAAGATTTTGAGCGCGAAGGATTATATCAAACCCCGAGCGATTTTGCCGGAACCGTGGGCGTTACCTATACTTTACGCGTCCGCACTGCAGAAAATATTAGTTACCGTTCATTACCGGAACTGATGCGGCCGGTGGCTGAAATTGATAGTATTTATGGCAAGTTAGAGAGTCGGCAATCTCTTTCCTCCATTGGGGTATTACTGGATGATTGGGGGATGCAATTCTACGTAAGTACTGGAACGGGTTTACCTGAATCAAACTTTTATCAGTGGAATTGGGAAGAGACGTATCAGTTTACGGCTCCCTTAGCCCGACCAATGCAGCTTATCCAGCCAATTTGCTTCCTATCGGGCCGTCAGTTTAATCAACTTCTCATTGGCTCATCGCAGGATTTTTCTCGAGATCGTATTGAGCAACAACCGCTTACTTTTGTATCTAAGCGTACTTATAAACTACAACAACGCTATAGTTTGTTAGTGGAACAGTTCTCGCTTTCTGAACGAGCTTTTAATTTTTGGAACGATGTAGAAGAGCAACGTAACATCGATGGCTCTCTATTTGATCCGCCGCCCTCCCAAATTATTGGTAACATTGTTCGCGACGATGATCCTGAAGAAATTGCGTTGGGCTACTTTCAAGTGTCTGCCGTAACGCAGAAACGCTTTTTTATCACCCGAGGTGAAGTGCCAATTGATCCGGGTGGCCCGGTGGGAGGTTTTGGCAGCTGTATAGAAAGTCCGGAGCCCCCTCCCACCGGCGGTAGTGGCGACTCTCCGGATGGCCCCGCTACTGGCCCTCCCGAATTTTGTTATAACTGTACGCTTATAATCGGAACTACTACTGAACGACCTTCCTTTTGGTAATGATGAAGCAAATATATCTTGGGCTATTTTGGTTGGCTATCATGCAGATTGCAACTTTTGGTAAAGCTCAGAACGTAGAGGACCAACTTCAAAACTATACCGATAGTTTAGCTAGTGAACAAGTGTCTGTTCAGCTTTCGGAAGCAATAGTTGGCGCGGGTGAAACTCTCTGGTTTCAGGCTATCATAAACAGTACTGATACTACCCGAGAAGCTAGTCGGGTGGTTTATCTAGAGTTATTTAACCGGCAGAGAACAGCGGTAGCACAGGGTATTTACCAAGCTTCGCTCGGATTGGCCACAGGACAGTTAACCTTACCGGATAGTTTAGCGGGCGGTTGGTATCAGCTCCGAGCGTATACCCAATATATGTTGAACAACCGCTCTAACAGTCTTCTTACCCAACCCATCTTAGTAATCAATACCAATACTACGAATCCTTCTTCAGTACCAGATACTCAGCGTAATCAGGCAAGTTTTACGGTTCATTCGGAAGGGGGAAACTGGGTGGCTGGCAAGAAAAACCAAGTAGTTGCTCAATTTCATTCCTTAAAAAATCATTCCGACACAGCCCAATTAGAGATACTTCAAGTGACAGATTCAACGGTAGTAGCCCGCACTCCTGTATTACGCCAGTTGGAAGAATTTACGTTTACCCCAAAAGCAGACACCAGCTATTTAGCTCGCTTTATTAACACCGATACAAGCTATATTCAGCTTCCTGAGGCGCAGCCCGATGATTATACTCTTCAGGTCAGTGCTAATGGTACTCGCTTAGAAATTAATGCTACAAAACCATCAACTGCTCCGATAACTTTCATAGCAGTCCGCTCCGGTAGTCATTTATTACATTTTCAGCGCGTAGATCAATCTTTTTTCTCAACCTCGCTACCCGTTTCCCAAACCCCAGGTTTGATCGAAATAGCGATGCTTAACAATCAGGCCACCGTACTTGCTCAACGATTATTCTATACGGAAGAACCAGCAAACAATTCACTAATTAGTCTATCCAGATCAACAGTATCGCCCCGCGAAGAACTGCAAGTTTCGTTGAACAATAACCCTAATCTGAACGAGGCAACACTAGCGCTGACTGTCCGCAAGCTCCGCTTTTCCGAATATCCGCTTTCAGTAGCTGCGTTAGATAATGTTGGTTTATCTGGTGTATCCTTACCCAATGATCTTTCGGCTGAACAAGTACCTGCGTGGATAAATCAGTGGTTGGTAACTCAAAAATCTGCCTGGCCTAGTTGGTCTGAGATGCTGGTTCAAGAAAGCTCCTCGCAGAATTATGAGCCAGAAGATGAGATGTTACTCATCACCGGAAGAGTACAAACCTCCCAAACTATTGATGAAGATGACCGGATACTGTTATCTATTCCCGGCGATGACCCTTACTTTGAATATAGCAGAATTGAAGAAAATGGTAGATTTGCTATCCCAATATCTCGAGTGTACGGCTTACAAAACTCTATTTTACAGTATAACTCCGCCACTGATGAGCTTCCACAAAATATTCAGTGGGAAGTGGATGATACATTTG
>NZ_JBARYM010000906.1:0-3336 GCF_049647865.1 Tunicatimonas sp.
CCGTAGTGACGGGCAATCATCCGCAGGCAAGTGGCCCCACAGTCTACTGAATCTAGTTGTTTATATACAGGAAACTTCATACGCTTCACATCATTCCAAACTACAAAATAAACGGAATAATTATAAAAATAAAAGTATTAGTTATATAAAAGCTATATACTGTTACTACTCATTTGTCGGATAACGGATCGGTAGGTTTTGCCAATAGGAATAGGTTCAGGACGATATTCCATCATGATAGATGAGGAGTTTATCTCTTTTATATGGCTCCGATTGACCAGATAGCGTTTATGTACCCGGTGAAAACCGTAGGGTTGCAGTACGCTTTCCATATGGGTCATGGTTTCAGTCACCAGTAAGGGAGTATCTAAACGGGTATGAATTTGAACCGTATGCCCGTTGGAGGCTACCCAAAGGATGGTGGTAGGATTGATTTGCAGGTGCTTACTGTTTTGCCGGACAAACAATCCAATATTGCTAGGAGAAGATACTGGTGTAATGCCTGCATGACCATTAACCCGCACTTTTTCTAAGGCGGTAAGAAACCGATCAAAACCAAAGGGTTTTAACAAGTAGTCACTGATGTTAAGATCGAAGCCCTGAATAGCATACTGGTTAAAAGCGGAGATGATAATGAAAGCTGGTATTGTGGTTCCTTGTTTCTGCTTGACGATGTGAATAAAATCCAGTCCGCTAATATCCTGCATTTGCACGTCAACGAGTACCACATCTATCGTGTTTTCCCCCAAGAAATCAAGCGCAGCTAAGGGTGAAGTGAACGTAGCAATGAGGTTGACCCAAGCGACTTTAGCGGCATACTTTTCAATAGTACTTAGGGCGGAGGCATTGTCGTCTATTGCGATCAGATTCAGCATCGTATCTATTTTTGGTTTGTCTATTTGTTATGAGGAACAGCAAGCACTACTGACCCGGTACATCATCCGATAGATTAGCACCTAATTGCCACCAGAAAAAGGTCAGCTTATCGGCAAGTTGATGTATGAACTCCTCGGAACTTATAGCTCCGTGTCCCCCTTCATAGATTCTAAGCAGCGTAGGTTCTTCATTCGTTCGGATCGTTTGCAATTTGGCGGCGTACTTCGCCGGTTCCCATGTTTCTACCCGCGTATCCCCTTCCCCACCCGTCAGCAGTACGGCTGGATAGTCTTTATCGGCAAGATGAAGATAGGGGTCAGCTTGGTACAGGTAGCCAAATTCTACCGAGTCTTCAGGATTGCCAAACTCATCGTAGTGTACATCTCCGTCGGAAGAAACAGCCAATCGGGTAGGATTCAGAAAAGGATACTCCAGCATTGCCGCCCCAAAGAGTTCTGGCTGTTCGTTCAAGGCCATCCCCACCGCTATTCCTCCGGCACTCCCCCCACTAACACCCAAACAAGCCGTTGAGGTATATTCGTTTTGAAGTAGATATTCCGCGCAGGCAACCAAATCCTTCCAAGAGTTCGGTTTCTGAGCTTTTCGCCCTTGGGTATGCCGGTTCGGGCCTTTCTCTCCACCTCCTCGTACATGGGCTTTAGCGATAATTCCCCCGCGCTGGTACCAAGGAAATAAATTGGTCTCTAAGTCAGGCTCTAGTGAGATCCCATACGCCCCGTAGGCTTCTAAAATGATCGGATTGTCACCCGTAAGTTCGGTCCCTTTCTGGTAGATAATCGTAAGCGGTACCATCACCGAATCATGTGAGGGAACAAGTACTTCTTCTACAACTAACGTAGGCCCATCCTCTGGTATTCCTTTCGGACGAATAGGAGTCCTATGAACGGTATCGCTTATTGGGTCATAGTAATAGATACTATATTCTTGGTTCCAACTAGAAAGACCAAAGTAGATGCCTTGTCCGTGAACTTTAGTCTGATACGCTTCCGCCGTCAGGGTAATGTCTCCAGCAAAAGGGAGCAGAATACGATCGGGGTGCCCTTCCCTTAGTAGCCACAGCTCACTGATTCCATTGCGGACAACTTCCATATATAGCCCCTCGGTGCGTACTTCTATCTCGCTGATGTAGCCTTGCGTTTCCGTATAAAGTACCTGCATCTTTTGCAAGTTATCTAACGGTAGTTGGATCACCTGACTGGCTGAGTCCCTGGTGCTAATCAGCAGATAAGCAAACTGCTCATCAAACAGCGCATTGACAATAAACTCGTCGGGAACAAGTTGCTGCCAGGGATCTTCGGAAGTGTTAGGGGCGAGAATATCAGTCAGGGGGGCTACATAGTAATCCAGGTACTGTGAAATACCGTGGGCTACGGAACAGCGTACCGTGGCACTGTCGGGTAGCACTTGAATAGTTGGGAAATCGCCTGTCTGATAAGCGAGACTTTCAAAGCCATTCTGACGCAAGATAATACGGTCGGTTTGTGTCTCAGTACCCAGATGGTGTAGTTTCACCTGAACGTGATCAAACCAATTGGTAGAGTCATTAGGTACATCCAACTGGGTATAAAAAAAAGCACGACTAGTGGGTAGCCAAAAAGGGAAATACGAGAGACTCGCATCGATAACTTCTGCAGTAAATTGACTTGCCTCACGATCAAACACGCGTATTTCCATCCAATCACTGCCGTCAGCAAAACCACACACCGCGATATAACGATTATCCGGCGAAGGATTAATGCTTTCAATACTGTAGTGGCTATTGTCGCTATCTATAATGTCACTGGTTCCAAACAAGACGGTTCCTGAATCTAGTGGATGCCGGTATAGTAGCACTTGCTGCTCATCGGTTGCCACCAAATGACGGATGGTGTAGCTAACCGCCTCATTATCTACGGGAACAGAAGCCCGAATAGCGGTTTGATCGGACCATTGGTTAATTTCTTGCTGAAATGTTTTGTGGATTGGTTGTTGGGATAATACCTGCTTAGCCTATTGATTCTTTTGATCAATCCAAGCCTGCGTTTCGTCACTAGCCAAATTTTCTAGCCCCCGAAAGGGATCATGAATTATTTTCGCAAACACCGTATCGGTGACTGCCAGCGACTTGGGGGGTACAAGCGTATCGGATGACTGACCAGACACGAAATGACAGTTAAAAAGAAGAATCCAAATAAAATGTTTCATGAATTGAATAGGTTATTAAGAGGCCAGTGCCCATGATTTTTCTTCGCTGGAACTAATGGTCAAATCGACCCGATAAATATCATTCTGTTGCTCAATCTTGAGCATATGTTCGGAGCCATAAAAAGCATCTAGTGTTACTTCAACTTAATTTTGACGATTATATTCAGGTAGTTAATTTTGCAGAAAAAGGATTATGCCTGCAAAAATATATCGAGTGCACCTGAGCGAAGAAGAAAGGGTTCAACTTCAAGGTTT
>NZ_JBARYM010000907.1:0-10936 GCF_049647865.1 Tunicatimonas sp.
GAACGTTCTGCTTCGGCGTGATTGAACCCGTAGGTCAAGTTTAATCCCTGCGTAAAGTACTGCTGCGCTAAATCGGAATCAGTAGTGACTCTCAGTGAGTAGTCACCTAAATTATTAAACAAAGGCGCTTGAGCATCTACCGATCCTGGAGGCGATTGACAGCGAACAGTCCCTAGAAGCAATACTAACACCCACACTGAGGTGCAGTACATCAAATGAATATTATCGAGCTGAGTTTTCATAATGAAGTTATTTTTGAGAGGATGTAATTCGTGCGGGTAGAATTTTTCGATAACGACGGGTGAAAAAATGGAACTGACCGAACAGCCAGCCATATCCTAATAACAGTACTTGGTACGCTGGAATAATGAAGCCGATATACCATAGCCAACGGGTAATTGTATCAGTCTCAGCGGTGACTCCTACCCAGTGAAAAATGACAGGACGAATCATTACGACCGAACTACCCGTTAGGCTAAACACTAGTAAAATTAGTAAAACTTGCTGGACATTTTCTACGTTCCAGCGGGTTTGTAGACTTTTTAGAAATTTCATTGTCATTGAGATTTTGGGGTTGGGAATTAGGCGTTGGGTGTTAGGGCTGGGGGTTTGGAATAAGTTTCTAAAACCTAATACCCAACGCTCAATCCCTAATAATTTAAAATACCCGAGATACGTTGAAGCCAAAGTGAATGTCTCCGGCGAAGAAGTTACCGTTAGTTTCGGCGATAAACCCCTTCTCAATCATCGCTCGACTATTAGTCAAGTGAAGTTGAAAGACGTGTCCCCCGGTTTCTATATCAAAGCCAATCGCGAGAGAGTTGAACAGTTGATTCAGATCAGCCTCGTCGTATTCTTCGGCATTCAGGCGGTAGTAATATTCCCCATTGAGCGATACTCGCTGGGTTAGTTTTACGCGCCCACCTACCCCCAGAGCGTAAATATCATTTTCGCCCTCCCGTTCTTGGATGCGATTACGATGCACAAAAGTTGGCATAAGCTGTAGTGACAAGGCAGAACCGAACTTACGGGCAATCAGCAATTGTTGGGTGTAGTACATCCGGGCAGCCACCGTCGGGTACTCTTCCGGGCTGGAACCCGCTAGTGTTTTAATGGCTGCACTGGAAAACGATACCACCGAAAATGGCATCACCCGTTTTCCCTTACTTTGGCGCAGCAGTTTTATTTTAGCAAAACTATCGTAGGTCTTCTCAAACGAATTACGACCTACTCCTAGCGTGAGAAAGTCAGCTATACCGTATTCCAGGCCTAAGCGGACATTCGCCGCATCGAGTCCGAAGAATTCGTAAGCACCGGAGTTTAACCGTCCGAAACGGTGGGAGATCAAAAATTCTAGTTCGCCCTGCGCGCGGGTTTCTACTGTATGACCATTGATCAACCGGCTTCCCTTAAAAGTGGCTTCGGTAAATAAAATGGACTCTTCAGTATTGGCTTCCAGTAGATCCATTAGATCGTCCTGAGCAAATGCCATTGAAGATAAAAAAACACTAAAACTGAAGAAGAAAAGAGTACTTATTTTCATGATAGCGTAGGTTTTTTGATAAGAAAAAAATACAGTGATCGGCTATGAACCGACCATTGTACGCATCAACAATACAACCCCGCCGAGCTTACTGCCCGACTGAGCCGTTGCTCTTATTAACTATTCAGCGGGCTATACTTTATATCCACCGTTACTTCTACCTCTTCGGCAATATTGTGGAAGACGATTTTAGGAATATCTATATCGTGATCAGCAACCTTTACAATAAACTTGGTTTTGGCGTTTATACTCGGGCCGTTTACGATAATTGTTCCTTCGGTAGTGACGGGCTGGGTCACTCCGTGAATGGTCATAGTGCCTTCTACGGCCACGGCGTACTCCCCATTTTTTGTGGGGTCGATCGTACTGCCATTAGTAAAAGTGCCTTTAAAAATCGCTTTTGGGTACTTTTCCGATTCTACATAGTTCTCATTAAAGTGCTCCTGCATTAGCGATTTATCAAACTCAAAGGCTTGCATGTCCATACTTACCACTACTTCTTGCTTAGTAAAATCAATGACACTCTGCACTTGGTTATTATGCGCTTCAATATCTTCCAGTGGCGCACTAGAGAAGAATTTAGTATACCCGGTTTGGGTGATAAATTTATCCTGGGCTAGTAGCGAATGGCTCAGTAGCCAGGTTATACAAATGATGATGATTTTGATTACATCTTTCATAATAAATTTGTTTAATTGATAGTGATTAATTGAGCCCGGAACTTATCTGGGGTTGAAAATTGATAGTGAGTAGAAGTTTTTCACTACTCTTTTTTGCCTGAAAACTAAAATCTATTGGGTTAAGGATTACTTTCGATACTCGCCCCGTCGCTTACCCAGCAGGCAATATCTTGGATTTGCTGGTCGGTAAGTTCTCTTCCACTGGAAGCCGGAGGCATAGATCGGCCAGCAGTACGGGCTTCAATCCGGGCGGCCCGATTCTGAATAGTAGCGGCGGTTCGGAAATCAGGCGAGATGGTACCATCGTGGCAATTAGAGACGGCACAATTGTTTTTTACAATCGTCTCTACCGCTTCAAATGCTACTCCGCTAGTGATCTGCACAGTTTGAACGCTTTCACAACCGCTTGCGTCTCGAGTAATTACCTGGTATTCGCCGGGGGCCAACCCAGAAAACCCACTGCTGCTCTGAAAAGCCTGATCGTTGATGCGGAATTGGTAGGGAGTTACCCCTCCTTCGGCTACCACGTCAATCCGGCCATTGGTAGAACCGCAACTGCCATCTGCCACGGTAACTGTAGCGTTTACTCCGTCTTGATTGGCTACCTGAACTTCCAGATTTCCCTCACAGCCGTTGGCATCTTCTACTGTGATAGAGTAGCTTCCAGCACTTAATTCAGAGAAGGTGCTCCCAGATCGTTCACTCTCTCCGTTAATACGAAAGAGGTAGGGAGCTTCTCCTCCACTGGCTTCAACTTGTACTGAACCGGAAGCTAAGCCACAATCAGCATCGGTTACAGAAACGAGTTGAAGCGTGAGTGTATTGTCGCAATTCTGAGGTTCCGGCACTACCTCGTAAGTACAACTCGATAGTAGTGCCAGAATTGAGTAAGTGAAGGCTATGATGTACGTCAGCTTTCTCATTATTAGTTACTGCGGTAATTGTGAAATAGTCCAGTTAGGGGCAGTCGCGCCTTTAGTTTCACCTCGCCCGGTATCTTGAGCGAAGAAGTAGATCGGACGCCCGGCGTACGCTAACTGCTGCCCGCCGTCTACCCGGTCAATTGCCGCGAAAGCTCCTTGGTTTAGCGTAGACGGAAGAACTACGTTTGCTACTTCATTAAAAGCAGGCCACGCATTTAGACAGCCATCGGTACACACACTCTCGTTTTCTTGATCATTCTCAAAGTAGTATAAGCTATTTCCTTCGGCATCTACCAGATAAGAAATCGGATCGCTACCAGCTCCTTCTACTACTTGGGTAGCTAACATCAGTGTGTAGTCAGGTTTGGCAACAAACCACACGTTGCCGACCCCTTCACCATTAATTTGGTTAGCACCATCGTCGCCTGAATAGTAATAAATTGGCCAACCTTTGTACGTCGTTTGCTTTTCACCATCAGCTCGAGTAATGGTTCCAAAGTCCGATTGGTCGAGGCCACTACCCGTTTCAAAATCAGCTTGATAGTACACTGGCCAGGCGTTCAGGCAACCATCTTCGCAAGCACTGCTTCCGCCGACATCGCGGCTAAAGAAATACAGAGCTCGCCCATCTTGATTGACCAAGTATGATCCGAGGTTGCTATCGTTCGCCAGGGCAATTTGGGGGGTGTCTTCTACCGGATCGGGGGTAGCATCATCTTCCTCGCTACACGCGGAAAAGAGAAAAGAAAGACCTAATAATACGACTAAAAGAGATTTAAATGATTTCATGTTTTTAGAAATTAATTTGAATGAATTAGAATAAGAAACAGTAGCAACTCACGAGTATTAGTTGGTTTATAAGAAGTACTTCGTGATTACTATCTGAGGCAAATGTACGCGGTCGCCATCAGCTAGATAAATTTTTTAGGTATACAGAAGGTGAACGGGTTCGAGAAATCAGGTAGACGAAAAGTAAACAAGATGATTATATGTAGCTAATATAGTGAAGCTACTGTCGTACCAGTTGAATTAAATTACGAAAAATAACTGATTGATTGTCAACCGATTACTGATTGATGTTACTGAATGTCTACCTGAGTTTAATTACTACTTAAGGTGGGTAAACTAAGTTGTCTGGAAATGATTAGTAAAAACGCTAGACAAGAAGATCGGTATCAGAAGTAGAACTTGAAGTGAGGTTCTGTTCAATATTAATGATGAAATCTACCAACTTTTCTTCTTTACTTAATCCTAACTTCTTTCGCAACCGGTAGCGGGCGGTCTTCACACTATCGGGCGAAATGCCGAGGATGTTAGCCATCTCCTTCATGCTCATATTTAGTTTAAGCAGCGCGCATAGCTTAAGCTCGTTGTTAGATAGTTCCGGACAGTAATGCTTAAGATTAGCGAAAAACCCTTGGTGTACTTCCTCAAAGTAACGCTTGAAATCTTCCCACTCCCGGTCAATATGTGAATTCTGATCTACCAGACGGCTTAGTGAATTAAGCTGCTGGCGCATTTCCGGTTTAGCCTGCCGCTTGGCCTGCTGAATTCCAGATTTCAATTGATCTATCAACTCGTTTTTCTGAATAAAGTTAATGGTATAACTAGTGAGTTCTCGGCTTTTAAACTCTAGTTCTTGGGTGAGTTCCTTTTGCCTAAGCTGAGCATTTTCTAATTCTACTTGAGCCAACTGCTGCTGGGAACGAGAAACCTCCTGATGTTTAGCTAACACCTCCCGGTTCTTCTTAATCTTTAATCGTTGCTGAGTAGTAACTAGATAACCAATAATAGCGAGAGCGATTATGCCAAATAACAGCCCATTACGAAAGAACCGTTGAATACGGGCTTCCTGCTGCATCAGGTTGACCGACTGTTGTTGTACCAGCAGCTCCTGCTCTTTCTTTTCTAGTTTGTAGCGGTTCTCTAGTCGGACAATTTCGCGGAGCTTTTCGGCATTAAGCAGACTATCTTGTAAAGTGTGGTAGTTGTTAAAATACGCCAGAGCTTGCTGGTAATCGCCAGTAGCTTCGGCTACCTGTCTCAGCTCCAAATAAATGTCTCGACGATTTTGCCGGGAGCTTACTATAGTAGCCTTCTTGAGGGCGTGCAACAGATGTTCTTCTGCTTCGGA
The DNA here is from genome assembly GCF_049647865.1 of Tunicatimonas sp. Taxonomy (NCBI): domain Bacteria; kingdom Pseudomonadati; phylum Bacteroidota; class Cytophagia; order Cytophagales; family Catalimonadaceae; genus Tunicatimonas; species Tunicatimonas sp. The sequence continues at coordinate 5,281 of NZ_JBARYM010000907.1, forward strand.
ATAATTTCCCCGCTCCCGCTCAATGCTACCCAAGGTGTAGTAGGTGAGCGACTTCCCGTGCATATTTCCTTGCGCCTCCTGGAAAGGTAATGCTTGATAACAATAATCTAATGCTTCATTCAGTTTTCCGGTGGCCAGCGCTAGTTGACCCAAATAAAGATACGAAGCACCCAATCCGTAATCATGCTGAACCGAATCGCTCAATTGAAGTGCTTGTTGATAGGAAGTTTGGGCTAGGTCGTAACGGTGTTTGGATTGGTACAGTTGACCGATATGGATAGCCGTATGAATTTGGCGGTGAGTTTTCTTTAGGATGTCGAAAGTACGATATGCCTCTTCGTAGTAAGAAAGGGCTTCTTCGTAGCTCTGCTGGTCGCTGTAGATAAGACCAATATTGACAAAAATGTTAGCAACCCCTAATGAATCGTTCAATGACTGATAGTGGTTCAGTGCGTCCAACAGATAACTTAAACCTTCCTCGTAATTGCCCTGCGCCCAGTTGGCCACTCCTATCACTCGTTCAGCAAAGGCGGTACCGGGTAGGTAGTCCAACGAATCAGCTAAGGCTAGGGCTTTACCACCGTATTGTACTGACTGTACCGGATCGATAGTCCAGTACTCGTACCCAATCTCATTTAAGATATCAACCCTCGCTGTGTCAATAGTAGTGAACTGATCTAACCTTTGCTGTAAACTATCTAGCAGAGTTTGTCTATCGTCGGCCCGAGAATCGGGAAGAAAAGTGAGATACAATCCGAAAGTAACAAATAGGAACCTCATATCTTTTAGATTTTAGGTAATTTTTTCTTTACGTAGTCAAGCCCAGAGCAATTATTAGGTCGGCAGTTTTACGAACCTGTTTCAAGATAACCATTGTCCTTGTAAAGTGCGAATCTTAGTTTCTTTACCTTTCAGAAGGTAACTATACGCAGACAAGTAATAGATAAATGTAAACATATTCATAGAGTGTACACTATTGAATTTTAGATTATTAGGCAAATGAATTCATCGTTAGCATAAAAAGTTCTTTATGAAGTACACCGTTAGCTAAATCAATACAATGATATAGTAATGTTAACTCAATGCGAGACAGATCGTTGCTAGAATTTTTACCTCAGGGAACTCTAACCCACTTAATAGGTCTATACGGGCAGTGAAAGGTTATTTTTAGCTTCATGTACACATTTTGTCTACCTAATAGTTGGGACTAGTACACCCTATGCTTACCCCTTATTTTTCCTTTAAGGCGGGGCCTCTCGTACTTTTGTTGAGTGTTGCGTCAAGAGCAACTTTGGCGCGGCCAACTGATTATTATTTTTAAGTCCAATCGAATAAAACCATGAATTTCAATCCTAATCGCTTCATTCTAATTACTGTTTTAAGTATCCAGTCCTTAGTCGGCTGGGGGCAAGTTCAATTTGCCGAACTAGGTAATTATACCTTGGAAAACGGTCAAACCATTCGTGACTGCCAACTAGGCTACCGCACCTTCGGTCAGCTTAATGGCGATCGGTCGAACGCTATTCTGTTTCCTACCTGGTACGGTGGCACCAGCGAGAGTTTGCTATCCTACATCGGGCCCGATCAGATGCTGGATTCTACTCAGTACTTTATCATAATAGTTGATGCGTTTGGGGATGGAGTCTCTTCTTCTCCTTCTAATAGTGAGCCGCAACCCGGCCAGTCGTTTCCTGAGTTCAGCATCCGGGATATGGTCAATGCTCAGCATAGGCTACTTACTGAATTTTTAGAGTTAGATCATCTCTACGCCGTCACCGGAATTTCGATGGGCGGTATGCAAACGTATCAGTGGATGGCTAGCTATCCCGAATTTTTTGATAGAGCTATTCCTATTATAGGTTCTCCTCAACTAACCGCCTACGATCGGCTGCTCTTCAAACTCTTCCAACAAATTATGGAACCCTGTCTGGAAACTGATTGTCCGGATATTACCGTTACCACACTGATGCTGGAGTTTATCGTAGGATTTACTCCTCAGTACCGAGTGGGCGAAACAACTCCAGAGGAGTTCCCTGACTTACTAGCGACGATTGAAGAAGTAGCCCAGCAGTGCCAGCTATCGGATTTGCACAGTCAGATGAAGGCCATTGCTCACCACGATGTTACGCTGGAGGCTGGTTCACTAGCAAAAGTAGCTCAAAACTTTCAGGGCGAAACGCTGACTATTGTGGCCCAACAGGATCACATGCTGTTGCCTACCTACGCTATCGAACTGGCCCGGGAACGCGACGACGAAATACTGCTACTCGACTCGGACTGTGGACACTACGCATTCGCCTGCGAACAAGAAAAGATCAGTCAAGCTGTGCGAAAGTTTCTCAAGGAGAATCATATCTAGCCCATTTATAATGAATACGATGATAGTGAATCCTAAAACCGAGGCGGAATTTTGCCTCACTGACGGAGGGCTAGAAACCACCCTGATATTTCACTACGGAGTGGAGCTCCCTCATTTTGCTGCCTTTACATTATTAGATAATGATGAAGGAAAAGAGCATCTACGAAAGTACTATAGTTCCTACTTGGCGTTAGCTCAGAAGCATGATCTGCGATTTATTTTAGATACTCCTACCTGGCGCGCCAGTGCTGATTGGGGAGCAAAGCTAGGGTACTCCTCACATAACTTAGATGAAATAAACCAGCAAGCGGTACGGTTTATACGCGAATTACGCGCTCAAACTACGCGAGCTAGTCAGGTACTTATTGGTGGAGTCATTGGCCCCCGGGGTGACGGGTACATAGTCGCCGAACGAATGACCGTTGAACAGTCTAAGCAGTATCACCTACCTCAACTACAGGCATTTGCTACGGAAGGTGTAGACATCGCTACGGCCTTAACCATAACGTACTCGAATGAAGCGATCGGAATTGTAGCGGCAGCCCAGGAACTGGAGGTAGATGTGGCAATATCCTTTACGGTCGAAACGAATGGCCACCTTCCCAGTGGGGAGACACTCGCGGAGGCAATCCAAAGAACCGATGAGCAGACGAACGCTTACGCTACGTATTTTATGATTAATTGCGCCCACCCTCAGCACTTTAGAACGATACTAAAGGATGAAGGGAAGTGGCAGCAGCGAATTTGGGGCATTCGGGCGAATGCTTCTACCAAAAGCCACGCTGAGCTAGATGAGTCGGAAACGCTGGATACGGGAGACAGAAATGGACTGGCTAAAGAATACACGCAACTCAAAGAATTACTACCCAATCTGCGAATCATCGGTGGATGTTGTGGTACCGACCATAACCACCTGCAAGCAATTTGTAATCAGTTGCTTTCGTAGTATCTATCCAATAAATTTAGAACGGTAGCAATAAGCGAATAGACTATGCAGAACTACGTTGATTTAGCTAAGAAGAACGGAATTACGCTCTTAGATGAGGAGAAGTGCCAGTTCTGTGGAGCTAATACCAAACGGGGTATCCATGAGTGCCTGGAAATATTTAACTTAGGTTTTCAGGATATTGATTTCTCAAGCACTGAAAATCATATTTACAGATTTCTGATTGTAGATGTGCACACCTTACAGCATCCTGAGATCCACGGTAGGTGGAATAATCATTTTCACCTGTCCAGACTGCATTTGATCTTCCGGTATAAAGTTGAGTGGAATTATAATCTGTCCCCACTGTTGAGTGAATGGTTGAATAGATACAAGGTACAGCGAAAAAATGAGTATTTGATACCACCTGAGGTACAGAAAAGAGGAACTATCACCACAACGGATATTCTACGTAAAATCGGCAACCCAAGCGAAGTGAAGAAATTGATCGAGAGTTGGGTAAAGGAAGTTTACGGTTTATGGGACAAGCACCATCCCGTAGTGGATGAAATAGCCAAGATGTTTTTAAATCCAAAATGAAAATTCAGTTTACTAAACAGCAAAACCGACCTTCGGTATTCAAATGTTTCCGCCCGGACGGTACGGAAACCTGGATGAGCATCACCCAGTTATTTGCGCTGGAGCACGATATTGTGCACTACGCGGTAGAAACTACTCTAGGTTTCCGTCAAGCATTCTACGGGATGCTACTGCGAGGTTACAATGTTACCGATTTTGCGGCTCCGAGGCACCTTCGTCCGGCGGCTTTATTACCTATCAACCTACCCCTGGAAGCACAGCAAACGGAAATGTTAGTAAATCTCTTTCAAACCGAGCTACACGACGGAACCAGTATGGAAGACTTCATCGGGATTGCGAAGTTTACTTTTGAAGCGCAAGTGGTTCCATTTCCTGATATTAACGAGCAGCAGGTAGGGCAAATCCGCGCTAGAATCCGAGCATTACTTCGCCAGTGGCACGAGCTTCCGACGGGAGCAACCCTGGAGTTGAACTTCTAAGTTCTTAGCTAAGATGCTTTCTTCCATTGGGAAGAGGCTCTCCCCTTTTCTATTTGCATCAGCGCCTCTAGCATGGAAGTTGCGCCGTTGAGGTTCATCTTTTTACGAAGACGGTGCCGGGCGGTCTTTACACTATCGGGCGAAATACCTAATACAGTTGCTGATTCCTTAATACTCATATTTAAGCGAATGAGCGCACAAAGCCTAAGTTCCTTAGATCCTAAATTATCAAATGACTCGGTAAGATTATGGAAAAAATCCGGGTGGACACTCTCGAAGTGTAGACGAAAGTGTTCCCAGTCTTGATCGATACTTACGTGCTGCTGAATGTGCATTTTGATTCTTCGAAAATCACGAGAGGTCCACTGTTTCTGCTTCTGTAGCTCGTCAACTTGCTGCCGTACGTTGTTCATCAGTTCGTTCTTCTGCACGAAATTTAGGGTATAGGAGGTAAGCTGCTGGTTACGATGTTCCAGCTCCTGAAGTAACCGCTGTTCTTTCAGGTACGCGTTCTCCTTCACCGAAGCTAATAGTGCTTGAGAATTTTTCAGTTGGGTCTGCTTTCGGTTTACCTTTTGTCGCTGTATCCGAATAACGAAGAAGCCAATAAGCAGTAGCGAGAGAAGTCCGGCCACCAGTAAGTTTCGTTCCAACTGCCGAATCTTAGCACTTTGGTTGAGTAATTCTATTTTTTGATCCTGAATGGCTAGTTCTCTTTTCTGCTGTTCATTTTGATACCGAGCTTCCATTTCGGCGATTGCTTCAACTTTTTCTTGACCTAGCAGAGAATCCCGAAGCGTGGCGTAAGTACGATAGCTCTCAGCGGCCGACTGATACTGGCTCAACCCTTCGTAAGCTTCGGCTAAATCAACGTGCAGTAGTGACCGTACTCGGAGATCTTCGTCTACAGCTGCTAACCCTTTTCTGGCTTCCTGCCGAGCCAGCTCGTACTTTTGTTGCTGATTGTACAGGTTGGACAACGATTCGTGTAAACTAGCGGTTCCTTCATGATTACCCCGCCGTTGGTAGCGCTGCAGTGCTTGCCGATAGTATTGTTCTGCCTTGTGCCATTGCTCTTGTGTGGTGGCTAACGCTCCTAAGTTCTGGAAGATAGCATCCAGCATAGGACTATCAGCCGTAGTATCGGTGCGGTTGATAACGGAATTCCAATAAAATTCGGCTGAATCGTACTCCTCGGTTTTATAAAAGTTAGACCCTAAATTAAATAACGTACCGTCTACTTCTTGCACGTTACCAATCTGCTGGTCTAAGCTAAGTGCACGACGAAAATAC
>NZ_JBARYM010000908.1:0-6212 GCF_049647865.1 Tunicatimonas sp.
ACCGTAGATTTCGGCTACTTCGTAGTAGTCTTCGTAGTTGACTTCCAGGCGGGCATCATTCGCTGATGGTGCTGATGGCACTACTACGATTCGTACAACTTCATCATTGTACACGTCACGTTCAGCATCTAGTACAAACCCAGCTTCAGCAAAGAAAAATACATCACCGCCTGTAAAATCGTAGCTGATCTGTAGTAACCCAGCATCAGTGAAAAAACTAACGGGCATCGGTCGCCAAACATCAATTAATCCTCCATCAGTAGCTTCAGCCTGTTCCCATAGCAGAAAACCTAATACTGCATCGGTAGGTGCTATATCATCTTCAATCGGAAACTGAAAACCCGCTTGCCAATCGTTCCCGGCATTCAGATCAATAATTCTATCGTAGGTTATACCTAGCAAACCATCATTGCCAGGAGGGCCTTGAGGGCCGTCAAACCCGGGAGGACCAACGGGGCCCGGCAATCCTTCAGGTCCTTGGCAGCTTGCCAATGAGATAACTCCTAATATCCAAATGAAAATATGGTAAGTTCGCATAATGTAAGAATTTATGTTGCTATTGCTTACATTATGGCAAAAAGGATGCCTTTTTTAGGTAAGTATTCTTATTATAATAAATACGGCTGCATAGCTTTCCACCAACTGCGCGCCATCTTCTCCTGCCCTTTCAGATTGGGGTGCGCCCAGTCAAATGTATCTGCGTAGATATGTTCCGGATTCTCATACCATCCTTGATAGTGATGGACTGTTTTTACAGGAGATTGGTTCGTAGAAAGGTCAGTCGCCACTTGCTCTACTACTTTCCGAATAGTGAGGGCGCTCTCGCTATTATTAAAATTTAAGTGCCCTAATAGCACTACTACCTTCGGATTTTTAGTTCGTAAAAAGTTAATCAGTTCGCGCAAGGGTTGACCAACATTATACTCAAAGTCACCTAATTTCTGATCATTAGTACCTAAATGAACTAGCACAATATCGGGCGGGATAGTTTGGTTGTAACCAATAATAGTCTTCCGAACGGCATCTACTGTTTTGTTACCGTAATAACCGTCGTGGTCGGGATCAAATACTACGCCCTCGGCTACATTGGGCCAAGTAGCATCATCGTGTAAACCTTCCGTTCTAGATCCTACAAAATCAAATACAATGTTATGCTGGCTAAGTATCATTTGTAGTGGCAGACGGTAAGTATACTCTTTCACATCACGTTTTCCTCCTTGGGTGATCGAGTCACCAATCGCCATAATTCGTACTGGCTCACTAAGGAATACGAAACACAAAAGCAGCGGTACCCCCGATAGAAGAAATAGAATTTTTAAGCGGGTTTGTAAACCTATTCTACGGCAAAGCATCGTATGAAGATTAGTAAGCAAGGTGAATATCAGATTTGCCCGAAGAAAGTTATATTTGCTGCTTTTGCCAAGTAAACATACCGTTCATGCCCGGGGGCAGAACAATACTACCAACAACATCCTCTTCTTTAAATTGAAGATCAACATGAATAGTACCTTGTTTGGTCGGATAGGTAGCTTGAACCGTTTCCAAACTACCGGGTTGAGGGGCAATGTGTACTTCCTTAAAACCCGGACTCATTGGCCGAATTCCGGCAACCAGACTAAAATAAAAATGTACCGGGTGCGCTGTCCACGGATGTACTTCCGAGCGGGGATGCTGCTCAATTCTTTTTTCGGGCGTAGCCGACATTCCCATGGCAGCAATATCTTTCCAAAGTTGTAATTCAGTAGTGAAGTCCCCTACCCCCGTTTTTTGCATGGCTTCAAACAGATAAAAGTAGTAGAACAGATTCGCTCGGCTATCAAACTCAGTGCTGCTGTCTAGCAACTTTTGCATAAGACTTTTCTTCTCTTCTCCGGTGTGAGCACCAGTGAGAACAGCCAGAATACTAGCTCGCTGATCGTAGAATGTTTTTTCTGGGTCGTCGGCGTAAATACCTCGTTCAGCATCGAAGCACAGCCTTCGCACAACTTCGGCGTACTTTGCGCCCTGAATTTGATAGAAGTTGGCTTTCTCTTGGTAGCCCAACCACTCCATAATTTTGGCAGTTTTGCCTAATGTGTAAGCATAGTTCAGCGTTAAGATAGCCGAGTTGCCATCCTTGTTCACCGGCGAATTACCTCCTTTTGGCAGATACCAATCAATAAACATGGGGTACTTTGATTTACCAACCAGCCCGTTCTCATTGATCAGTGACTCGTAATAATCAAACACCTCCTGAATTTCGCCGGTGTACGATTGGATTAAACGCTTATCGCCATCGAGCATCATCAGGTCGTGCAGCATATCAATCCAGACCAATGAGTAGGTAGGATGTACGAAGGTAGCTTTGAGTGGGTAGCAACTAGTAACATTGCCATCGGGCAAACGAGAGTTATTAAATTGCTCCATTGCACTGCGGAAATACGTAAGATCACCGGTGAGTGCCGTCCAGCCCATTAGGTGAGGGCGCAGATCACCAACGTACTGCATTTGCTCGTAGTAAGCGTCACTCAGCAGATTATCTTGAGCGCAAATTTTTAGGCCGTGCCAGCAAATATCCCAAACCTTTTGATAAACTGAATCGGTAGTAGCGAATTCAGCTTGAAGCGGAATGGGACTAGCCGAATACACATTGTAGAAACCATTAATCTGCAACGGTTCATCCTGGGTTTGAACCTCTAATTGGATAAAGCGAAATGCCCGAAACCAAATAGGCTGAAACGTACGATTTTTACCGTCATCCATCACGTATACATCGCTGATGCCTTTTATTACTTTGCCTTCAATCTCGTTGCGATTACCTTTTTGGTTCTGATCGTTGTATAGTGCTTCCGAATACCGAACCTTAACTTGCGCGCCTTTCCCCCCAGAAAGGGTAAGTTTGGGGTAACCCAACGTAACGTAGCCCTGATCAATCAGTAGGGTATGCCGACTATTCGCAGGAATTTCTAAGGCTTGGGCGCCAAACTGAAAATCAGTAGGTAGATTAGCTAAATCAGAGCGGGCAATACGCGTTAGCGATTCTTTCTCACTGGTTTGAATGACAGTGGTGCGCGGTTGCAGAATCCAGCCGTGACCGTTACTAGCATCGGTTGTCGGCCGGGCAAACACCATTTTGGGCCTCAACCATTGGCTATCGTTAAAGTCAGCTTGCTGCCAACCCCAAGGATACTGTGCGGCAACTACTGAGTTGGTCGGATTAGCGGCGTAGAAGCCACCGATGATCTCGCCACCACCGCGCCAAAATACCGTTTTTTCGTGCATTCCCTGATTCGTCAGCACTTTCCAGTTATTAGTTGTGGTATTAATTGCTATTTCCCGTTCAGAATGCCCTTGCAGTAGAAATGCAGTTCTGAACGACATAATCCCGTAGCTTCGCTCCACCCCCCAGTTTATCACCTCAGCGGCTATTATATTTTTGCCTTTCTTTAAGTAAAAAGATAGGTCTACCGTTTCGTACCGCCAGTGGCGCATGTCGCCCAATTGCGGGCCGTACACCACTTCTTGCCCATTGACATACAGCCGATAACGGTTATCGCCACTCACATGAACAATAAACTGTTCGGGTGCGGATTCTAGCTCGAACGCATTTCTGAAATGGATAAGGTTGTAGGCGGTTTCATCAATATTCGGGTGGGTAATCCACTGGGCGGTCCATTCTTCGGGATACTGCGGAAGCGCGTGGTGCGGATACTGAGCTAATAAAGTCTGAAAGGCCAAACCAAACGGGAATAGTATGGTAAGTCGTAGGAATATTTTGTTCATAAGAAAAGCAGTACTACTGAACCAAGTCAGCGTAGTCAATCAGTTGAATATTAAAGCGACGAATGGCTTCTTTTACTTTTTCGCTGGTCAGCAAATCAGTAACCCCTTGCCGATCAGCCGCCACATGTGTGTAGCCAATGTGGTGCACAGCTTGTACTTCGGGGGTGTCATAGGCGGGATGATCCACAAACAGGTAAGTGCCGGGAGTGAGGCCTTCCAGCATCGCGATGAAGCTACTAATTTTTTCCTCTGCGGTTTCTTTTGATCCTTGGTACTGAGCTCGTTTCACGCCCAAATCTTCTGGAAAGATGGCGAGGCCGTATTCTTCCGTCAGCTTTCTTACTACCGCTTCTATTCGCTCGTCAAGGTGGCTACATCCCATGTGTCCGGTAACATGGGTGAGCTGGGGGATTTCTCGCTTCGCTAGTTCAATCTGGGCGCGTAGCTCCTGTTCAACCTCCGCCAGTTTCCAATCTTGGGTACTAAGTGCTTGATCGTCACCGTAATTCTCATTCGGCCAAATCATCGGATGAAAGTAACCACGGTCATCCGTCAGGCTGGGAACTGATGTTAGAGGTCTCCACTTAATATTTTCCCACTCACTGGTTAGGGTCAAGTGAACACCCACATCCAAATCAGGATATTCGCGTAGTATTGTTACGGCTTCGGGAAACCAGGGTGTAGGCACCATCACTTCTATTGAAGTAGTAATACCATTCTGGTAGGTTTCAATCATCGCCTCATTGGCCGCATGGGTAAAACCCATATCATCGCTACGCACAATTAATCGGACTGGTTGAGAAAAAGCAGTAGTAGCTAACGAAACTACTAGCGTGCTACTGAAGAGTAGTTTTGCTATATATAAAAACATAGTTGTGGTATTCAAAATCTATAAACCTGATAATTCTGCGAATGGGTTCAGCTTAAGGCTGAATAACTAATTTCTTGCTTTCTACCACTACGTTCTTCTGCCGCAAACTAAGCACATACATTCCCGGCGAAAGCTTGCTTGCCACTGTAAGCTCCTTTGATTTTTGATGCCGTGATCGGTACACTTCCTTACCCATTAGGTTATGTATTCGCACTTCATCAAACTGAAATGCACCTTTGGGTAAGCGAACCGTAAACTGTCCCATAGAGGGATTCGGAAAAACTGTCCAGGTATCTTCTACTTCATTGTTTAGCGAAGTTACTGTAGAGGCATCTGTAGTGAGCATTACGTACATGGCATTTTGGGGTAGCGTTAAAGTCAAACTTCCGTTGTTAACCTCTACCGCTACCTGACCAACTTCGTAACCGTTGGCATCCAGTAGGTACGCTGACTTTAAGCGGTCGTTCCGAATAGTCATAGTTACTTCGGTGTTAGCCGCTTTCCAGGGCAGTTCGCCGGTACGCTCTACTTCAAAGCCTTCTACTGTTTCGTCGCCCAGCTCAAAGGTTGCTGGCTTTTCGCGATAGCCCGTTAGCTCATAGCGAGTGTTCACTTGTACCAATACTTCTTCTGAGGTTGATAGTGGTTGCGCATCCATGGCTACCGTTACTAGCGTGACGTACTCATTCTTTAGTGTAAGTGACACGTCGCCTAACTCAATTGTTTTGCCCGCTTCGCTGAAGAATCCAGACACTCCCTGCGCCGACGGAGCATTTAAAGTGCACTGCCCCTTCTCGTAATCCCACTCCAGTTGACCCGTGGCGCTAGTTATCTTTTTTTCCGAAAAATTCAGCAGATCGCCCAGTTGCGACGAAACCGTAGAATTACTAGGGTCGCCATTGTACTTTACTCGTACTGCGCCCGCCAGATAGGCTACCGGGGCTACTTCCGTGGCGGTGGCATCGCCTTGCGTATCGTAGCTATCGCGGTTCGGATCGAAGCCGCCTTCTTCGGTAATCAATGGAATCTCTCGCTGGTGCACCTGTTCTGCGCTGCGCTCTTCGTATACTACGGTTGGGGCAGGTTGCACGTAGCCTTTTCGGTAGAGTAGTGCATTGGCAGGAAAAGGACCAGTATGAGCCGGGGTGGCTGAATTAAACTTATAAATTGGTTGCTCAAACGTAGGATTGTTAGCGAAGATATGAAGCACATCTTGATCTTCTACTGGGTAGCCCGGTGAGCGGGGCGAAAACCAATAGTACGCATCAAAGCCCGTGAGCGAGCTATACGCTGCCGTAAGAAATATAGATTCGGAAACATATTTATTAGGATGGGGCCAACTGCTTTCAGTCATCATAAAAGGTTTGCCACTTACCTGCTTCACATTGACGGGCAGCTTATTGGGTTGGTAAAGTACCGATGTACCCACGTATTTATGACCGGGATCAATCCGCCAGCCGTTATTTTCCCCGACGTGACCCGCACCGTAGTAGCGATTTACTGCTAATACATCCCCTACAGTGTTGGTCTGCCGTTCGGCATCTAGCAGACGGGCTGCGTTCGCAGTTTTCCAGGTAGT
>NZ_JBARYM010000909.1:0-4128 GCF_049647865.1 Tunicatimonas sp.
TTTGGTGTTAAGGTGTTATGGTTCTAGGTTTGGCGTTCAAAGTTTGATAAGAGCGAACCTAGAACTTCGCATTAGAACACCACAACACTTCGTACTATAACACCATAACACTTCGTACTATAACACACTAACACCTGAATAAGAACTATTCTCTGTAAACTTGAGGTTTGTTTTATACTATGGAAGCACAGCTCATTCTCTTTATTATTCTGACCATTATTACCGTCAATTTTACTGTTGAACGGGTACTGGATTATCTCAATAGACAGAATAAGCATCACGACTTACCGGAAGAACTTGAGGGAGTGTACGATGAACGACAGTACCAGAAGTCGCTGGAATATCAGCAGGCTAATGATCGGTTTGGTGCCATCACGGCTACGTTTGGCTTCGTGGTATCAGCAATACTATTGATAAGTGGATTTTTTGGCTGGCTGGATATTCAATTGCGCGACTGGATAGCGCAGCCGATTGTTTTATCGTTGGTGTATTTCGGAGTACTCTTCATCGCGTCTGATCTGCTGAATTTGCCTTTCCAACTTTATCATACATTTATGATTGAGGAGCGGTTTGGTTTTAATAAAATGACTCCTCGGTTGTTTTTTATAGACAAACTAAAGGGCTACGCCCTTACTGCTGCTTTGGGAGGACTAATCGTGGGCGTATTTCTGTATTTGGTAATGGAGCTGGGTCAATCGTTCTGGCTGTACTTTTGGGGAGTTGCTACCGTAATTATGATACTGTTAAACGTGTTTTATACCAGTGTCTTTGTACCATTGTTCAATAAGCTTACTCCGTTAGAAGAAGGCTCACTCAGAAACGCCATTACTGATTACGCTCGAAAGGTTAATTTTCCCATCACTAATGTGTACGTAATTGACGGATCAAAACGGTCTAGCAAGTCAAACGCTTTTTTCTCCGGTATGGGTAGCAAGAAAAAAGTAGTACTCTACGATACGCTCATTGAACAGCATAGCGAGGAAGAACTGGTCGCTATCATTGCTCACGAAGTAGGCCACTACAAAAAAAAGCATATTATCTCGGGGCTGTTTCTCTCCATTGCCCAAATCGGGTTTACGCTATATATCCTGTCACTATTGATCTTTAATGAAGCTCTTTCCTTAGCATTAGGAGGACAGCAACTTTCTATTCATCTAAATCTGATTGCTTTCGGCATTTTGTATTCACCAATTAGTACCATTACTGGGTTACTGATGAATGTAGTTAGTCGCAAGAATGAGTTTGAGGCTGATGCCTACGCTACTCAAACCTATGGCGGAAACTCGCTCCAAAAAGCACTAAAAAAGCTTTCAGCTCACAACATGAGTAATCTGTTGCCTCATGCCTGGTACGTTTTTTTCCACTATTCCCACCCCCCTTTGTTAGAGAGGCTCCGAGCTATTCGTCGCAAAATAGTAGTCTCTCAGTAGTTGGTGTGTTATGGTGTTAAAGTTCAAAAGTTTTAGGTTCTGAGTTTTAAGTTTGTAAAAACGAACTCAGAACTCTAACACCCGAACATCTTTCCTCTGCATTATATCCTGAAAAATTACATACCTGCGTTTTTGTAAAAAAAGGCTTTTCCCGCCCTACACATTCTCCCTAGCTTTCGGGCAAGTAAGCGGATGGACATTATCCATCGGTATACTCATAAAATTTTGAGAATATGATAGTAGGAATTGATCGTAAGCCATTAAACATGCTATATAACCTTATCCAACTTCAAAATTGGCCTCTGGCACTTCGGTGCGGAATACTAGCATTAGTATTACTAGTTGGTTCACCCGACAAATCTATGGCGCAAGGTTCAGACGGCGCATTGGTTGATCGAGCTAATAAATTTTTTCTTTTAGCAAAAAATTACGAGGCAGCTCTTCCTCTTTACCAGCAAGCAGTTGACAATGGAGTAGCTGAGCCTTTAGTGCACTATCGCTTAGGCGTATGCTACGCGGAGTCCGCTGATCTTCAGAATCAGTTGAAGGCACTCTCGTATCTAAACTACGCTCAGCAGCAGGCAAGCGCAGACATTCCGCAAGAGTTGAGTTATTACCTCGGCAAAACATACCACCGCGATATTCAAATTCAGGAGGCTATTAAAGCCTACGAAAGCTACAAAAAAGGATTGAAAGCAGATGATAAACAGGTGTTAGCCGATGTAAACCGACAGCTCAAAATGTGTACTAATGCATTGTTTCTAATTGGCGAGAAGAAGAGTATCGTTATTAATAACTTTGAAGCAATAAATAGCGAGTATACTGAATATAATCCGCTTATTACGGCTGATGAAGGAATGCTGGCCTACACGGCAGTGCGCGAGAAGAAAGGAAAAATTACAGAGCAAATTTTCATCGCTAAAAAGAGTAAGGGCGGACAATGGAGCACACCTCAAGCGCTATCAATTAAGGCCAATGCCCCGCTGGGTACGGCGGGTATTTCGCCCGATGGGCAGGAAATGATGGTATTTATTGGGGGCGATAACAACTCGGGAAGTATTTATCGCATTGAGCATACAGCCAAAGGGTGGTCGAACCCAGTTACACTCGGTAAAACCATTAACTCTCGCTACTTAGAAACTACCGCTAGCATCACTCCCAATAGAAAAACGATTTACTTCGCTAGTAATCGGAAAGATGGCTACGGAGGAATGGACATCTACAAAGCTGAACGCCAGCCGAATGGAGATTGGGGAAAGCCCGAAAATTTAGGCCCTACGGTGAATACCGAGCACAACGAAGATGCCCCGTTCATTCATCCCGATAGCCGAACTCTATTTTTTACATCGGACGGGCGCAACACAATGGGTGGAAACGATATATTCAAAACCTATTTTTTGGCCGGAGAATGGCAGGAGCCGGAGAATATGGGTTATCCTATTAACACTCCAACCGATGATAACTACTTTACGCTGACGGCTAACGGTAAGATGGGTTACTTCTCTTCGGAGCGTAAAGGGGGAAAAGGTGGTCAAGATATCTACTACTTCGAGATGCCTGATCACGAGGCTAACATTCCGCTTACACTAATAAAAGGTCGTATTTTGGCGGGAGAAACCGATCCGCAGCCAATTCCTACTGTTATTAAAGTGGTAGATGTAGAAGCGAAACAACAGCTTGATTATGTATATAGCCCCAGTGCTGGTAGCGGTAATTACCTTATTATTTTACCCCCTGGCAGAAACTATGATCTGATTATTGAGTCGGAAGGGTACTTACCGTATACTGTGAACGTAAATATTCCTGATCAGACCAATTTTTACGAATTATATCAGGAAATTATCCTTAAACCAATTAAGCAGTTTGATGTGGTGGTAGGGCAAGAAATTTCAGTGAAGAACGCCTTTTTCGATATGCACAATACCAAAGAAAAGTCGGTACGAGTGGCTAACGAAGCTATGCTAGTACAAAACGATAGTCTGGATTTATTTGATATGATGGAAGCCATTATCGCTTCTAATGATGGTGAAGCTTACGATTATCTTTTGGGATTAATGTACAAGACGAACCCTATTGAAGATGTAAACTTTGATGCCATTGATGCAGAAAAGCTGGAAGCAGCTGGGGTGTCTTACTACTACGACGAAACGGGGGAAGACAATTTGGTGGCTAAGAAGGTAGGAAGTGAAACGGTATATACCTTACCCACCTTTTTTGTTACTGAAGAAGCTATCAAACAGAAAGAACAGAAAGTGGCCAATGCTAATTATGATCCTTCTTTACTGAAAGAAACGCATAAAGTTTACTTTTCCGTTGGGGAGAGCCAGATAGAAGAATCATATAATAAAATACTGAGCAAAGTATTAAAATCGCTGAAAGAGCATCAGAGCTTAGGTATTGAAATCACTGGCTATGCTTCTCCTGATGGTGATGCGGCCGCGAACGAAAAGCTCTCTAACGAACGAGCGATTGAAGTGCTCAATTTCTTTAATCAGCAGGGGGTAGTTCGCAGACGCATCTTAGCCCGAGGCCAAGGTGCTACTAAAGCAGCTAAAATAAGTCCGGAAGAAAGCCGTCGAGTAGAAATTCGCTTAGTTGATTTGAATCAGTAGTTTCTTTGGTTCTGAGTTTAAAGTTTTTGAGTTCAAAATCCTGGGTTTACTCTTATCAAACTCTAAACTCAGAACCAAGCACCATA
>NZ_JBARYM010000910.1:0-2682 GCF_049647865.1 Tunicatimonas sp.
CTTCAGTACGCTATGAACAGGAAAAATAGTAGTATCCCGTACCATTTCGTAGATCGTACTACCTTCTGCTAACCTTTGCATCATAGGTTCGGGAATCAGTCCGGAGTCATGAGTCTCAATAGCCCACTGCTGCTGGGCGGCTCGCATATCGGTCAGTACTGTTGCGTGCTCTGAGTCACCAGCCAAATTGTTTACCTGGTAAGGGTCAGCTTCGGTATCGTACAGTTCTTCAGCGGGACGACTGGGTGCCCACATATGTTGCTGGGCGGCAGTCAGATTCCCTTCGGCTAAAACTCGTCGGAGTTCTACCATCACTTCCGACTGGTCGGTATAAAAGTTAGGCTGAGTTAGCGGTAGATGAGGCAGGTAATTACGAATGTATAGGAAACGTTGCCCCCGCACACTACGGGAAATCTCGAAGGCTTCATCTACCCGGTCCGAAGTCGCAAACACGTATTCACGGGCTGGCTGCTGATGTTCACCTAGAAAAGCCGAACCCTGCATTTGATCCGGCACTTTCTGCCCAATAATACTTACCACAGTAGGGGCAAAATCCACAAAGTTGACCAACCGGTCGCGCTGCGTTCCTGGAATCAACTCTAATGCTGGCTGATACGCCGTTGGTGCCTTTACTATAAAGGGAACTTTTAGTCCTGAATCGTAGAGCGTGCGTTTGCCCCGGGGCATGCCGGTGCCGTGGTCGGCGAAAAAGAAGATAATCGTATTTTCGGCCAATCCATCTTCCTGTAACTGATCTAGAATATCTTGCACCTGCCGATCCATAATAGTGACCAAATCGTAGTAGCGGGCCCACATCTTTCGGGTAACTGGGGTATCGAAGAAGTAGGGCGGAATCACCATATCATTGGGGTCGTGCCGCTCTTCCGCACTAAGTTGCTGACCATAATTTTCATAAAACTCCTCGTCGGTACCGAAGATTTTTGATTGGTGGGTAGTTTCAATATTAAATACGCTGAAGAACGGTTTTCCCGCCGGGCGATTGCGCCAGTGGGCCTGCTTACTGGATTCGTCCCAAATGCTACTATCCTGAAAATTGTAGTCCTCTTTGCTATTGTTCGAGCAGTAGTAGCCCGCATCGCGCAGGTAGTGCGGCAACGTTCTCACTTCATCGGGAATTTCTACTTCGGATCGCAAATGCTGGGTCCCCATTGAGGTAGCGTAGATACCGGTGATAAGTGCCGAGCGGGCCGGAGAGCACACCGGGGCGGTAGCAAAGGCCTGGGTAAACCGTACTCCTTCGCTGGCCAACTGGTCCAGATTGGGGGTAATTGCCTGCACATCGCCGTAGCTACCCAAATAAGCGTTCAGGTCTTCGCAGGTAATCCAGAGAATGTTGGGTGGATTTTCGGTGGTCTGAGCGAGTGCTGGTTGGAGCGAAAGTAGCACAAAAAGTAAACTCAGCGGTAAGGTGTAGCGCATAATAGTGGAAATTTAGACAGTCTAAGATAAACATCTTCGTGGATTTTGTCTCTGTCCAACAAAATTCAATAGCCGTGTTCCAACCCTATTAAACCAAATTGAGTCTTGGTAGAAAATAATTATTACTTATTTCCATGAAAACTATTCAGCCGAACCGTATTTCTGTCGTATTTTTTTTCTTATTCATCAGCCTACTATTTATACAGTGTAGCGAAGACGATTATAATCAAACCCAACCTGAGCCAGTACCGCTTACCTGGACCTGGAATCAGGTAGGATTAGATGGTCTTAAAGTTAACAGACTAGAACAAGTTAGGAATCAGCTATACGCCATAACTAACGACGGTCTGTATACAATAAATGTTGATACTGAAAATGAATTTTCCTTAGTAGGCTTGAAGGGCAATAACCTGCTGGACATAGTGTTTTTTGACGAAAATCACCTGCTGGCTTCTTATCGGAATACCGATTACAGTGAGATTGAAATTTACGAAACCCTAGATGGTGGGCTAAACTGGACTATTAAGGAGCACAACTTTGGGCTGCCGGGCACTACCGAAGCAGTAACTGACTTTCAGTGGGATGCTTCTAGTAATACGCTGTACGCCACCGGTTACGGGGTTTTGGCTAAATCTACTAATAAGGGAACTACTTGGGAACCGATCTGGGGCGGCTGGGATTTCTTAGGCACCGGCATGATGCTGGAGATCAATCCTCAAAAATCCAATGACGTCTGGTTTGGTGGCCAAGGCGGTATTGAAAATGGTTACCTAGTCCATTTGCAAAATGAAACAGTGCAAAATGAGTGGAATGATTTAGTGCCAAACCCAACCGTTCCCAAAGCGATTGTTTTTGATAATAGCACTCCGCAAAACATATATGTAGGTTGGGAGGGTGAACTCAATAAAACTTCTGACGCAGGAAATACTTGGGAGACCTTGATCGATCGTCACGAAGAAGCCCACTTCTTCTTTGGGGTAGGTATCAGTGATAGCAACCCTGACTTGGTCTTTGCGGGGAAATGGATAAAGGCAGCCGAGCAACAACCCTTAACCTTGTATTATTCTCAAGATGGAGGAGATACCTGGAAAGAAGATACTTATGCCGATGAAGACCAGGGAGGCATTTTTGATCTTAAAGTGATCAGTACGGAAAGCACCGAAAGAATATTTTTAGCCTTGGACCAAGGTGGTGTATACGAAGTTATAATGAATACCAACGAACCTCAAACCATTGAGTAAT
>NZ_JBARYM010000911.1:0-2396 GCF_049647865.1 Tunicatimonas sp.
CAGACAAATTTTTGTAACCCGGCCTCGGCCGATAATTTATCCTCCTCTTCTTCGCTGGAGAAAGAGCAAATCTCCTGACCTTGACTATCTAAAACTGACAACGACAAACTATCTACGTCGGCATCCAGAGAATAATAGACGACGGCACCCTTCGGCCTGTCCGTCGGCACATTTTCACCTCGGTAGCCTTGAATCTGCGTTCGATAAGCGGTATTCGGTTTAAACAGGTGAACTTCAGCTTGAGCTGTTTCTGAGCTTATTTGATGTAGTGGGGTTATATCATCCATTATCCAGAAAGACCGACCCTGTGTAGCTACCACCAAATCTTGCTGGTGCACTTTCAGGTCAGTAATTGGCGTAACTGGCAGGTTGAGTTGGAAGGGCTGCCAGTTAGCACCATTGTTAAACGAAACGTACATCCCAAACTCGGTTCCGGCGTATAATAACCCTTCTCGATCAGGATCTTCCCGCACCACCCGCACAAAGTGATCACTTGGAATTCCGTTTTCTCCGTCTGTTAGTTGCTGCCACGACTTTCCGTAGTCTTCGGTGAGGTAGACATAGGGCGCAAAATCATTGTCCCGGTATTTGTACACCGAAGCATACGCTTTCCCCGCTTGGTGAGCCGAAGGATCAATGGTATTAACGGTACCTTCCGCCGGCATATTTTTCGGGGTCACATTCTCCCAATCTTTACCACCGTTGCGAGAAATATGAATTAAGCCATCATCGCTACCTGCCCATAGTACCCCTTCCTCCAATGGCGATTCTTCAAACGCGAAAATAGTACAGTATAATTCTACCCCCGTATTATCATGCTGTATTGGTCCACCCGGAATATCCAGATACTTATCAATATTCTGAGTGAGGTCGGGGCTGATTACTTCCCAAGACTGCCCCCCATTAGTTGATTTGTGTACGTAGTTGGACGTGTAGTAGAGGACATCAGCATTATGAGGGGAGAACTGGATCGGTGCATTCCACTGGAAGCGGTATTTTAAATCGCGCCCCTCTACCCCATCGTTCAGTTCCGGGTACACTTCCACACTACGGGTATGTCCCTGAGCCCGATCAAGTTTGGTCATAATACCAATATAGTTTCCAGCGTACACCAGGTTGGGGTTGTCGGGATGAACGGCAATGTGTCCGCTTTCGCCTCCTCCTACCGCGTACCAATCTTGTATCGGATCAAAATCAGCTAGCCCCTGACTGGGGACCGAAATCGTACTATTATCTTGTTGAGCTCCGTACACCCGGTAAGGAAACTGATTATCAACCGTTACCCGATACATTTCGGCGGTGGGTTGATTATTTTGAGTAGACCAGGTTTTACCGCCATTGAACGATACATTTGATCCGCCATCGTTACTCTGAATCATCACCTTCGGGTTGTTTGGATTAATCCATAAATTATGATTATCGCCGTGGGGCACCGGAATACGCTCAAAATTAGCTCCATCGTTTAACGATTTGTAAAACCCGGTATTCAGTACGTAAACGGTGTGCTCCTGCTGAGGATCAGCGAACAAGCGGGAGTAGTACCAGGCCCGTTGCCGATATTCTCGTTTACGATTGATTCTTTTCCAGCTACTCCCGGCATCTTCCGACAGATAAATACCGCCCTTATCTTCATCCACGTGTTCCATAATGGTCCACACCCGCTGTGAGTTGACGGGGGATACTGCTACTCCAACCCGACCGACTACACCGGTAGGCAAGCCTTTGTCTAAACGTTTCCAGGTATCGCCCCCGTCGGTAGATTTAAATAAGCCACTTCCTTTGCCACCGTCTATCAATGTCCAGGGTTTACGCTCTACCTGCCAAGCTCCAGCGTACAGAATGCGAGGATTGGTAGGATCTAGTACCAGATCTATTACTCCGGTGCTGTCGTTAATGTACAATGTTTTCTCCCAGCTTGCCCCGCCATCTTTGCTACGAAACACCCCTCGTTCGGAGTTAGGACCAAAGATATTCCCCAAGGCGGCTACGTAGAGTACGTCTGGGTTAGTCGGGTGAATCTGAATTTTTCCCAGCTGACCCGTCTGCTCCAGCCCCATTTTCTTCCAAGTCTCTCCGCCATCAGTAGATTTATAAACTCCTTTACCTACCGATACATTACCCCGCGGTGGGGCTGATCCTGTTCCTACGTAGATCACATTCGGATCGGATAATGAAACTTCAATAGAACCAATGGAGCCAACATCGAAAAAGCCATCGGATATATTCTGCCAGGAACCGCCTCCGTCTTCGGTTTTCCAGACTCCCCCTCCGGTAGTGCCCATAAAAAAAGTAAGGGGTTTGCTAGGAATACCCGCTACGGCAGTACAACGCCCTCCCCGAAATGGACCTATCAGTCGGTATTCCAACGCTTGTAAATCAGTCGAGTCGTACTGAAT
>NZ_JBARYM010000912.1:0-2199 GCF_049647865.1 Tunicatimonas sp.
ATGTATGGCTTTGATTTGATACTTGGAATTGATGAACTCCCAAAATGTTCGATCCGTAAAATTGATTTTGCTCCGATTTTCTCTAGGATTAGTTTTCTTTCGTTTTCATAAATGTTTTTCCATTCAGGATTATGGTCGACCAGTTCAATCGGGAACAGGGTATTCCAATCGTCTTTGGTCAATTCATATAAGGTCTTTTTCATTTATTTAGCATTTTTGGCTTGCGCACAACGTTAGAGCTACCGGTCGTAGAGGCAAGATGTGACTTTTTGATGAGATATTCTGCTTCATCTTGCTGGCTTTATTACGTCCTGATAGTGGTATGACCGGTAGCGGGATGTTGTAGGCAGTGCCACCCCTTTTATCTTTATCATGTAGGGCACGGTGTTCTATCATTTTCTCCGCTCCTTCCCTTTTCCTAATTTTAAATTTAGACTATGATGTTTATGTCTGCATAGACGTTCGTGGTCTAAATTGGGCCAGTAAGAAGCCAAAAGAGCTTTATCTTGTATCATTGTTTCCTTCTGACCCCTCCAATGTATGTTTCCGATAAAGTTTATCCAGCAATTTTGATCTAATTTCTTTATCTTCAAGTCTTCATTGACGTCTTAGCGTCATCAAACACGAGTTTGAACGGCAAAGCCGACAGAAGACTTGGGCCAAAATCAAAGATTTTTTCCTTCACATACATCCCGCTCCTGCAGAAGGAAATCTCCATCTTCTTACTGGCAAAATTAGGAAAAATGATCCCCGAAAATGATTGAATTGCCTATCAACATCCGAATAAACGCTACTCGCGATATTGGACAGTTGCGTTTATTTCCAATATATCTTTTCCTTCTCGTTTTCACAAGATAGCGTATCTAACGGACTGATCACTTGCTGAATGTACTGATTGCTTACGTGCGTATAGATTTCGGTGGTTTTGCTACTACTATGACCTAACAGGACTTGGATCATCCTCAGATCAGTTCCAGCCTCTAGCAGATGGGTGGCGAAGCTATGCCTAAGGGTATGTACCGTGGCTTTTTTTTGAATGCCTGCCGCACGTTTAGCCTTTCTAAAGATTTGCTGCACACTGCTTCGGCCATAGGCTCCTCCTTTCTCACCTTCAAACAGGTATTCTGTGGGTTGATACTTCCGATAGTAGGCTCTAAGCTCGCGTAGCAGTTGAATAGACAGCGGCACCATGCGGTCTTTCTTTCCCTTACTTTGCCGGATGTGAATGAGCATCCGTTTGGAGTCTATGTCGGTGATTTTGAGGTGAATTAGTTCTGACAATCGTAACCCTGAGGCGTAGATCGTAGACAGAATGGCGTGGTGCTTCGGATTACGAATTTGTCCTAGTATACTACGCACCTCCGGCTTGGATAAGACCACCGGAAGCCGAAATTCTTTTCGCGGCCGTTGGATATGATAAACCGTACGAGGCTTGCCCAGTACTTGCTCCAGGTAGAATCCGGCGTGGAACGCTTGATGGAATTGATCATTTGGTTCTGATACGAGAGCGATAGCTTCGTTCGGTAGCAGGTCTCTACCAGAAAGGTTCGGATCTGCTCTTCGGTAAGCTGAGCCAGGTCTTCCCCTTGAAAGTAGTGAAGGAAGACTTTGAGCATGCCTAGATAGGTCTTTTGGGTGGAATAGCTGTAGTTGCGCTGCTGTAAGTGTAGCTGGGTTTGCCGAATCGTCTCTTCCATATGTCAGTTTTGGTGATTCGTGCTAAGAAAGGGGTCCTGCAAAAGCTATTCGTATAATAAACATTTGTAGTCGTGTATATCCGTTTCAAAAAAGTGATACGTTTGTAAACGTATATACACGTTTCATTTTTTTGATACGATTACGCCATGATGAAAACCTGCTTCGTTTGCCAAATACCCCTGAAGGGTCGCACGGATCAACAGTTTTGCTCAGATCAGTGTCGAGCCGCGCATCACAACCAGCAGCGCAAAGAGAAGAATCATTACTTGAAAGAAGTCAACCGGATACTGAAGCACAACCGGAACATCCTTCAGCGGGCCTGTCCGGATGGAAAGCGCAAAGTAAAAAAAGCATTACTGCTTCAGCAAGGTTTTCAGTACGGCTACTTCACCGGGGAATACCACACCCAGCAGGGGCACACCTACTACTACTGCTACGAGTATGGCGATCGTATCATTAGTGTAGAAGAGGTACTCATCGAGCCACTATCATCCTATGTAC
>NZ_JBARYM010000913.1:0-1752 GCF_049647865.1 Tunicatimonas sp.
CCTTTATTCTGCTGGTATTGATGGGTGCCGAAAGTGAATTTACGTTATCATATATTGTGTAGTACTAAAAAGATGAATTAGGATGAAAGAAAAAGAGATTATCCGCAATGGAGAAGGTAAAAACTACAATTATTCACAAGACCACTGCTTTATCAAACTTTCTTCAAATAAAACTAATGGCGAACTGAGTTTCGTTGAGGATTCTTTAAAACCTGGCTTTTTACTGGGAAGGCATCACCATAAAATAATGACGGAAGTATTTTATATACTTGAAGGAGAAGTAGAGCTAATTTTTGACGACGAATCGACAATTGCTAAGCCTGGTGATACGATAACTGTTCCTCCGAATATTTGGCATTCCGCAAGTTGTAAGGAGGGAGGGAAAATGCTCACTATATTTAAAAATGGTCAGTTTGATCTATATCTAGAAAGATTATCAAAGATGTCTGAAAGTGATTTTGAAGATGCTGAGTTAATGAAATCAATTTCTGCTGAGTTTGATATTTATGAGGAGTAATAAACGCTACACAGCAGTGTATAAGCAGTTTTAAAATGGCCGCTTACACTCACAAATACTCTAGTTATGAAAAAGAAGATCATGTGGTTCATAGCACTACTGGTTCTATCTACCCCTGTCATTTTCATCTATTTAACACTTGCGAACTCAACAGACTGTAGCCAACGGGTGATTGATACTTACGAAATCCATTCTGGTATTGACATTCCTGAAGTCGACTTTGTGAGCTGCTACTATGATGAGGGGTTGGAGACCCGAATTTCAGTCTATCAATTAAACAGCTTTGTAGACTTAAATAAGTTTGAGCTTTCTGGTACCTCATCGGTAGCGGGATTACTTCAGGGGTATAATCTTCTGGGTGAGTCGGAGCGTCCCGATGGAACAGATGTATACGTAGCATCTGGTGAAACGTGGGGGACCGAGTGGACCTACGTAGCAGACGCTAAGTCAAAGAGGCTTTGGACTGAACTGACGTACTGAATTACCAACAGATTTGAATTCAGTAAACGACTAGCAAAAAATACACTTCAAACGTAGAAAATACGACCACCCTCACTATGGAAAACATACTCTTTGACTTTATTGCCAAATATATTGTTCTCTCTGAAGAAGAAAAGGATGCGCTGGTGTCTTTAAACCTATTTCGCTCATTCAAAAAGGGAACCGTTTTACTTGAAGAAGGGCAACTTTCTAGTGATGGTTATTTTGTATTGAAAGGGTGCTTGCGGACATATTACGTGGTAGACGGAAACGAAAAAACCACCGCCTTTTATACCGAGATGGAAGGTCTAACGCCCCACTGCGTTCTTAGTAAGCAGCCTTCGGAATACTATATTGCTTGTGTAGAAGACTCTATTATGACCGTGGCTAACCCTAACATGGAGGAAACAATTTTTGAGAAATTTCCCAAATTTGAAACGCTCTGTCGCATTCTTTCCGAGGAGCTTCTGGCAAAATCGCAACTTTCGCTCGACCAGTTCAAAACTTTCTCTCCCGAAGAGCGCTACCTGAATTTGGTAGAAAATAGACCTGATCTACTACAAAGGGTACCGCAGCACCAGTTAGCCAGCTTTATTGGTATCACTCCCCAATCGTTAAGTCGCTTGCGATCTAGAATCACCGAGAAAAAATAATTGGTAGCTCATTAATTACCTTAAGTGAACGTTTTTTAGGTCATCCCCAACCAATCTTTGCATGAAACAAATAATATTATGCGAAGAAGATTTATTGTACTC
>NZ_JBARYM010000914.1:0-2503 GCF_049647865.1 Tunicatimonas sp.
GAAGTCCGTAAGGTATTGATATCAGCCAGTGCTCCGGCCATATCGCCTTTCCGTAGCTTGGCTTCGGCTCGCATTAAATAAATTTCACCCAAACGGATCAGGACAATATAAACGCTACTATTAGTACAGCAGTTGGGAGCTGTTCGACTGAATTGATACTTGGAGAAGCGATGACCCGTGTTATGTAAGCTACCCTCCGCGGTAAAATCGACCCCTAATGTGTGATCTACGTACCGGAGGTTAGCCCCGCTGGTTCTTCGGTTGACTACCGGATAGATGCGTACCCCTCCGTCATCGCACGTCAAAATATTGCCCCCCTCGTCTTTTCTAGGCCCCCAGATAATACCGCGGAGTATTCCCCGGTTGATTTCAAATTCATCAGCCGCTACGCAGTAGAAGTGATCCGAGTCATTAGCCGGGGTTACCCCACTAAGATCTTGAAGCTCTTCGGGCACCATGGTGTTTTGTTTAAAGAAGCGGGCATCGGCATCAGCCGGGTCTACGCTACCGTAAGCATCTACCCACGTCTGATAAAAATCAGGGGTAGCCGCCACCGCATCGGTTCCCCGGGTATTGGGGAATTCGGGTCGGGGAACCTGGTCGCCGGATATAGACCAGTAGGCCCACCGGCTGTGTTCGGTTTGGAGTACCCCTCGTTGGTCCAGGGCAAAGATAATCTCAGGGTTGGTATGGTTGTCATCGTTGAACAGATCAAAATATTCCGGAGATAAAGAATAGGGTCCCGCGATCAGATCATCAGTATATTGTAGCACCTTGTCTAGGTCAGCATCCTCAAATTCGGGCGTGCCGTAGGGATCGCGGTACACGGCTGCATTCAGGTACAGGCGGGCCAGCAGTGCCTTTACGGCATCTTGCGTTAAGCGGCCCGGGCCTTGATCGTTGTTCAAGACATCTACTACTGATAAGAGCTCACTTTCAAGGTAGGTAACCGCCTCAGGTCCCCGAAGAATCTCCGACAGTTGGTCTGAGCTTTCCTTTCTAAAGACAAGCCCCCAGTTATCCAAGGCCAGCATATTAAGGTAAGCCTTCATAGCGATCATCTCATTAAGAGCGTTTTGCGCCTGCGCATCGTTGGTGTTGGCTTGCTGGCGTAAGCGCTCTTCCGCAATCACCGCCCGAGAGAGCGATAACGTGATAAACGTCCACGAATCTCCTATTAAGCTATTGCCCGGCGTCATAAGGTGTTGATGGACCGCTATGAACTTACCCCCATCAAACCAGTCCGTACCCCCCCGGTAGGGAAGGATGGCTTCGTCGGAGGCAACTTCCTGAAGCCCGAAATTCACCGTATGCAACCACACCTGG
This sequence comes from Tunicatimonas sp., assembly GCF_049647865.1. Lineage (NCBI taxonomy): Bacteria > Pseudomonadati > Bacteroidota > Cytophagia > Cytophagales > Catalimonadaceae > Tunicatimonas > Tunicatimonas sp. The sequence goes on from NZ_JBARYM010000914.1 coordinate 1,327, forward strand.
CGTAAAAGTCCGTAAACCGGGGCGATAGACCCACTCACCAGTTCGGCCTGGCCAGTTCCGGTAAGCGATTCATCCAGAATCTCTTCCTCTAAGTCAGTGCAAGCAAGAAAAGTGAACAAGAACAGAAATATCGGTAGGGTTTTGTAAAATCTGAGGTTTTTCATCGTATTGGATATTACAGTGGTGAGTAGTACAATTAGAATGAGACATTCAGGCTGAACAAAAACGTTCTGGCCCTCGGATAGGTAAATCGGTCGATCCCGAAGGTTTGAATGTCGGCTGAAGCAGATCCGGTATTAACCTCAGGGTCAAACCCCGAGTAGTCGGTGATAACGAATAGGTTTTGTCCCGTTAACGCCAGTCGGATCGTTTGAACTACATCCCCCAATCCCAACTTTTCGGTGTTTAGGCTGTACGCAATGGTTGCGTTGTTTAATCGTAAGAATGAGCCGTTCTCCAAATAGCGAGTAGATACCGTATTGGCATTGCTGAGCAATTCATTGGGATACTGAACCGCAAAATCGGTTGTGTTATTCGACCGGGCGAGCAGCGCCTTGTTAAACAGGGTCATGGTCGTATGATTGTAAACCTCGTTACCGGCTACCCCATTGAAGTTCAAACTCAGGTCAAACGATTTGTAGGTAGCATTTACGTAATACGCGTAGATGAAATCGGGAATAGCACTTCCCACCACGCTACGGTCATCGTCTAATACTTCACCGTCGCCGTTGGTATCCACGAAAGTATTCAAGCCGGTGTCGGCATCAATGCCATCAAACTGAAGCATATAGAATGCTCCCAAAGGCTGGTCGTTGACGTATCCGTTAATCGTTGCCCCCGTTTGGCCCGAGCCTTGGGCTGCCCCCGTGGTCAGTACCGAGTAGGGTGAATCTTGCACCCGATTTTGGATGTAGGTAACGTTGCCGCCGATATTATACGAGAAGTCTCGCTGTCCATCGCTTTGGTAGTCCAAGGCCAGCTCAATGCCGTTGTTAAGAATCCGCATGTCGGGGATATTATCCCAGTACAAGGCAGTGGGTTCTACTGGGTCAGCCGGAACAACTTCCAACAGTATATTAGAGGATTCTTTATTGAAGTAATCTATTGTGCCGGTTAAACGGTAGTCGAGGAAGGCGAAATCAACGCCAATATCTATCTGAGAAGATACCTCCCATTG
>NZ_JBARYM010000915.1:0-6273 GCF_049647865.1 Tunicatimonas sp.
AAGAAGAGTATGGAAAAGGCCGCCAAAGAACTTAATTTTATGGAAGCAGCTCGTTTGCGCGACGAGTTAAACGATCTGAAGAAATTGTACGAAAGCCAGGAATAATCTGTAATTTCAGCTTTTGCTAAACCTACCCTTTTAATTTTTATATGAGACACTTTTTCCACCTGATTTCTTTCGTCTTACTTTTCCATAGCTCAGTATCTCAAGCACAGTTTCTATTTAACTTTGGCATTGATGCTTACAAAACTGATAATCGTGACCCGTTTGAGTTTGTGAACAAAGCCCAGTTTAGTGCGGAGGCAAATTATTTCTTGATTCAGCAGCTTGCCCTCACCGCTGGCGTAGAATACTGGACTGCGCCGAACCGACTGAGCTTTATTCCTGGAATGCGTCTTTACCCAATTGATCCGGTATTCATCCGGTTACGCCCTCTAATAAGTGATGAAGTAGATTACGCAGCCGGAGTGGGCTACGCTCGCCGTATTACCGATGAATGGCGCATTGAAGTAATGGGTGATTACTATTTCGAGCGAGGCAATGCCGCTTTGCGGATTGGGGTTGGGTATCGGCTATAAAAAAAGCCACGCTTTCCGAAGAAAACGTGACTTAAAAATTAAAGGAAGTATAAGCTATTTTTTTAGATTGAGAATCATTTCAGTCGCCATTGGTAAGTCAGCTTCCTCCATTTCAATGTCATCAAAGCCTCCATCTATAGACAAAGATGCCCGACTGTTGGTTAGAGAACGGACCGTATACTTCTGAGATTCATCTTCAAAGTTTATTGTCAGTTGCTTGCCATCAGCAACCCAAGTCCCGGTACCCGAATCGTCTTCGTCGGTAACAATAACAGTTTTATCGCTTTTAAACTCAATGGTTGTGTTTTCAAACGCGCTATCTGCATCAAATTCCTCAAGCGATTCTCTCACGGCATCACCCATCTCCTCGGAGTAGTTACTGCCCAATTGCTGCTTCAGTTCATTGATTGACTCCTCAATGTAATCTTCATATGATTTACCATCAATTATAATGTCAGCAGACTCTATTTGCCACTTGCCGATGATACCAACCTCGGTAGAGAGTTGCTCATCATCTTTATTACAAGAGAACAAAGTAATAGCCAAACAAACGACCAAAGTTGTTGAAAATAGCTTCTGTAAATTCTTCATCTGAATAAATATTTAGATTTGTTAATATTATTATTCAAATTTAAATTATAAAATTTTTATTGCTGGTGTTATTTTAGAGCAAATACTACATTAAACTTAAACCTTTGTTATTTTTATCAGATTTAAAGGTAGTCCAGTCCTAATTTTTAATCTGTTATGAAAATCAAGCTATACCAACAGCGGTGGTTCCCTTGGGTAATTGCCTTATTTTTTATTCTATCCGGAAACCAACTAACCTACGGCCAAGGCTACGAGTTAAAGAACGCTCGGGAAATAACATTGCTTTCGGTTGGGGCAGCCGGAACCACGGCTAGTATTTTATTGCGTAATAAGCGAGAACCGCTCAGATTAGATGAAATAGATAATTTCAACATCAACGATGTTTTTGCGTTTGACCGGCTATCGGATGGAAGCTACCGTAAGGTATCACGGATTGCCAGCGATGTATTGCTACACAGCTCATACGCTCTACCCCTTACACTACTGGCTTTTGATGAAACTCGCCAAGATGCGGGAACGTTGGGAGTGATTTTTCTACAAACAATAGCCCTTAATGAAACCCTTACGGGCATTACCAAAGCTCTGGTCAAACGCCCCCGACCCTACACCTATAACCAGGGAGCTCCGGAAGACGTACGAACAATGCGAGGCAATAATTTTTCTTTCTTTTCTGGTCATACGTCGTATACTGCCGCTATAGCATTTTTCACTGCCAAAACCATTTCGGACTATGTTGATAACCCAACAATACGGAAGCTAGCCTGGACTGGAGCATTTTTGTGGCCCGCAGCCACCGGCTATTTTCGTTACCGCGCGGGCAAACATTTTCCTACGGATGTGATTGTAGGGTACATAGTGGGAGCTTCGGTTGGTTATTTGGTTCCGCACCTGCATAAAATCCAGCATACTAATATTTCTTTAGATACCGGGGTTAGCCATACCCCCCTGGTCCGACCGCTATTTCGGGTTACCCTTATGCTATAGGTTAGATATAAATACCATCGCGCCTACCCAATTGAACCCATAGAAATACTACCGATGCGACCAATCGTACTGATCTAGCGTTTCTAGCGAGACTTTTAATAGGCGAATGCAACTATCGATGTCTTCTTTATTAGCCATTTCAATTACTTGGTGAAGATGGCGGGTGGGGATAGAAATAGCTCCGGCAATGGAGCCTTGTTTACCCATACGCTGCACTCCGGCTGTATCAGTACCTCCGGCAGTGAGTACTTCGGGTTGCCACTTGATATTATTCTTTTCAGCAGTTTGCTTCATAAACTCTACCATGCGGTAATCGCAAATGGTGGAACCATCCATCACTTTAATTGCTGCTCCTTCGCCCAGCGAGGTGATTTTCTGATGTGCTTGCGCACCGGGCAGATCAAACGCAATAGTTGTATCCAAGCCAATGCCAAAGTCAGGGTTGATAGAATGAGCTGCCACGTTGGCACCACGTATACCCACTTCTTCCTGCACGGTAAATACTCCGTACACATCGTAGGGCACCTCATCGAGTTGGCGCAACGCTTCAATCAGAATAAATACTGACACCCGGTTATCAATAGACTTACAATTTACACAACCGCCCATTTCAATGAGTTCTCGTTCGCGAGTAATAGGATTACCTACGCTAACTAGTTCTTTTACCTCGTCAGCCTTCATGCCGAGATCAATAAAGTAGTCAGTATTCTTCGGATTTTTATTGCGCTCTTCGGGAGTCATCACGTGGATGGGTTTGCTACCCATTACTCCGATTAGATCTTCTTTTCCGTGAACAATTACCCGTTGAGCCGTTAGCGTTTTTGGATCAAAACCACCCAAAGTATGAAAGCGAATAAAGCCGTTATCGTCTACATGGGTAACAATAAAACCAATCTCATCCATATGAGCAGCGACCATTACTTTTTTTTCATCTGGATTATTTTTGCTTTTCTTCACCGTTATCACGCTGCCCATATTATCCACCTCCCAGTGATCAACTAGTGATTCTACCTCTTTAATGACTAGTTGGCGCACTCGTTCTTCAAAACCGGGAGCACCGGCTACTTCACAAATTTTCTTTAGTAATTCTACGTTCATAATTATTTTACCATGTGATTTTAATTGGGAATCGCAATCTGCACTTATTCTATATTATTGCGAGGCTAAAATTACGTAATTTCGCCCGACAATAAAATGAGTAAAAATGCGACAACGGTTACTACGAGAGGGAGCCAATGAGTTGAGCTACGAGATTCGAGGAATTGTACGGAAAGCTCACCAAGTACAAGCATTAGGGCATACCATTTTTTGGGAGAATATTGGCGACCCAGTGCAGAAGCATTACCAAATGCCTGACTGGATTAAGGAGGTTGTAGTTTCATTAGTACAAGAAAATGAAACTTTCGGCTACTGCGATTCTAAGGGAGTACTGGAAACCCGCCAATTTTTAGCCGAGCTAAACAACCAACGTAATGGAGTACAGATTACTGCCGAGGATATACTGTTTTTTAATGGACTAGGCGATGCCATTGGAAAACTTTATCAATACTTAGTACCCACTTCCCGAGTGATTGGTCCGTCACCCTCGTACACTACGCATTCCTCTGCTGAGGCATCTCATGCTAACCATCACCCGATTACCTATAATCTTGACCCAAACAACAACTGGTATCCTGATCTGGATGATTTGCGATTGAAGGTACAGTACAATCCTAATATTGTAGGAATTCTGCTAATTAACCCGGATAACCCAACCGGGGTGGTGTATCCGAGAGAGATTTTAGAGGAGATTGTGGAAATAGCTCAAGCCCACGACCTGTTTTTAGTGGCTGATGAAATCTATCTGAATATTACTTACAATGGTGCAAAAGCCCACGCTTTAGCCGAAGTGATTGGCGAAGTGCCGGGAATATCCATGAAAGGAATTTCTAAAGAATTGCCCTGGCCTGGCGCTCGCTGCGGCTGGATGGAATTTTATAATCGTCATCAATCCGGCGATTTTGATCAGTATTGTTCTACACTGGAAAACGCCAAAATGATTGAGGTTTGTTCTACCAAGCTACCTCAATTGGCAATCCCTAAAATAATGAGTGACGCTCGCTACGCTAACTATCGCGAGGGATTTAATAAAGCCATTGGACAACGAAGTCAGATTATTAGCGAATTGCTAGCGGATATTCCAGTCATCACCTTTAATCCAACTTACGGAGCTTTTTACAATACCATCATTTTCCGCGATGGAGTACTACAAATCGGTCAAAAACTGAAAATTGAAGATAACCACGCCAAGAACTTACTAGAAGATTGGTTAGCGCAAGAGCCGGATATGGCATTAGACAAACGCTTTGTCTACTATCTACTAGCGGCCAAAGGTGTATGTGTAGTTCCCATTTCTTCTTTCTGCTCTGACCTTCAGGGCTTCCGGGTAACGCTGCTGGAAAATAATGAAGAGATTCTACGCGAAACCTTCACCCGAATTCGCGAGGCAGTGATTGAGTACACTTTACCAAAGGTGTAAAGTGAATACTAAACTATCAAAGTCTGTTTGATGTCGCGGATAGAACGGTTTATTTCCTCTTTTAAAAATCCTTTCAGGCTTAAGTCTTCATCTACATCTGGCCAATGAATGCCTGCTCCTTTACCAATCAAACGGTAATTGTTGAGCTGTTCAGGTGTTGCCTGCTGAAGTCGCGATGAAGACGATATGGTATAACTTAATACTTTTTTACTCGATAAAACAATTAGCATTAGGTCTAAATCAGGATGAAAATGTAAAGCTTTAATTTTTAACCCATCTTCGTAGATAAGCTTTTCATTATCATCATAATCGTTGTTGAAAGAATTCATACCACTTTGCTTTTAATAATTCTTCATTTTCGGTTATAATGCGCATAACCACTTTGCGTTCCTGAGCTTTAATATTATTGAGATATTTAACTTTTACTTCAAGGTTCTAACCATACCTTTCCATCTTTTTCACCCTTCTCAATACGTATGTGAACAGGTTCTTCTCGGTCGCCAGCGTAAAAGAAAAAACGATAACTTTTTTTTAATATACAGTGGGCATAGTATGTTTAAAAATAGCGAATTGTTAATTCACATTCAGGAATTCCCCTTAATCACCCAGTAATCGTCCATATATTGCTCCTTCAGTTCGTAGTTGCGGTTATCCCAGGTTTGCTGCTTGAGCAAGATGTTGGGATACTCACCCGCGAACCAGTATTCGTTTGCCTTACTATTATCTAACTGGACAGTTACTTTCCAAATATCATTAATTTGGTTCATGTCGTAGTCCGTAGAAAGCTGTAGGTCGTCAATCGCTTCCACGCTGAAAGTTGCGTTGTAAATAGTAGGCTCCTTGGCCTTGCTGCTAATTTGCGACTCAGCTACGCCCTGCTGAAATGAAAGCCCATCAGCGAAATTTAGGGCCCGCAGCGAATGCGAAAGCTGATCTTCAAACATGAATCCGCCTTTAATCGTGGTTTCGCCAACACCTTGTCCGTCCCAGTAGCTATTATAGCCAAAGGTGTACTGTTTGCCATCAGCAATAAAATATTTTGCAGTATTACCGCACCATTCCTGCGAAGAATTAGTCAGCTTATAGGCCATAGACGGCTGATCACGCTTGTAGAAGATACTGGTCATAAAGTGATAGGGGTAGTTATCGGTTGGGATGCGAGCAAACTTATTCACCTTCATCACATCAAACAGATCATTACGAGAATAATCATCGGTTTTCACTTTATATTCCTCGTTAAACGTTTCCTTTACCAGTACAAAAACGTACTCGAAGTTACGAGGCTTACCGTAGATGGTCCGGGTAGCCTGGTACTTAGCAACTTCGGCTTGCCCCTGATCCCAAGTAGATTCTTTAGCCCATTCCTGATTAAAGTGCTCTGCTGAAGGAATACGATCCTGCGCGTTACCTCCAGTACAAGCGTACAGTACGCTCATTAGTCCGAGAAGTATTAGAGACATTAGTACGTTAGTGTCAATTATCTTTTTCATATAGCTTAATTGTTATTAAGGATTGGGAGTTGGTTTTTAGAAAACGAGCCTTTAATCTTTTATTTCTAGCAATTTCTACTCTTTAACCTTCACCATTTAACCCTCTCTATCT
>NZ_JBARYM010000916.1:0-2117 GCF_049647865.1 Tunicatimonas sp.
GACCGCAGCAATAGTTTGTACATGACTTTTGTTACCGATCTTCGCTCGCCCGAAGACCCCAGTATTTTTAAACCAGCGGGTATGCTCTCTTATAATGAAGAACAGCAGAGATATACTATTCGCGATCCGAAAAAAGACGCACCTAATGCATTGTCGGGCAATGTGTTTACCTTCGATGAAAACAAACAAACAATTGCTTTTGAAGGCAAAGTAGATCTGCTCCCTTATCCCGAAGAAGGCCTCACTATTCAAACGGCAGGTACTGGTAAGGGAGACTTACAAACCAACGAGTACAAACTAGATGCTTTTATGAGTATTGATATTGACCTGCCTGCGCAAGCAGTGGCAATGATAGGCGAAGACTTAAACGCGGCTCTCAATAAGTCGGGGGCAAGAGCAGCTATCAACGACCGAACGCGGTTGTTATATAAACTAGCCGAATTCATTGGCGACCAAGCAGCTCGCGATTTTGACAAACAGTCTATTTCAAATTATACCTCACTAATTTCAGTGGCCCCTCAATTGGAGAAGACAATAGTATTAGCTGATGTGCAACTAGTTTGGTCCGATGAGCACAAAGCTTGGTACAGTACTTCTCCACTCGGCTTATCTAATATTCAAGAAACCGATATTAATGGTCAGGCTACCGGATTTTTAGAGATAAAACCTACTGACGAAGGAACGATTATTAACTTGTTTATGCAGGCTACGGCTGATTCATGGTACTATTTCTCGCATCAGAATAACCGAATGGGTATTTGGGCGTATAACGAAGATTTTTGCGATGAAATAGGAGAGCGCTCTAAAATGGGTAAAGCTGATTCAGACGAATTTGCTTTTTACCTCAGCGATATTTCCGAAACGCTAACCTTTGTCAATCGTTTCCGCCAAACCTACCTTGGTATTGATGAACCTTATAACTTCGACATTATACCGGATATGATTGCCGATGAGGAACTAGAAGAAGAGGACGAAGAAGCAGACCGCGACGGATTTTAATCTTTTTAGAGATAAGGTATACTGAATGATGCCATCTTGATGAAAAAAACTTCTAGAGCATATAGCTTATTTCAACCGAAATAGTCATCTCGCCAAAGTTTCTTATATTAAGGCCGTTAGCAAGCAGAAAACATTGGGTGCACTTAGAGCGTTGCTTAAACGAAAGAGAAGATTAGAAGATGACGATTTTTTATATAGGTTGTGCAGTACTTTTAGCGTATTTATTGGGTTCCATTCCTTCTGCCGTTTGGTACGGAAAGCGGATGTATGAAGTTGATGTGCGGGAGCACGGCAGTGGTAACGCCGGAGCTACCAACACGTTTCGGGTACTGGGCAAACGAGCCGGCATCATTGTTCTTCTGCTGGATATGCTAAAGGGAGCGGCGGCAACTTCCCTAGCTCGTCTGTTGCTTCAACAAGATATCATTCCTACCGACCAGTTGGTTGAGTTTCAATTGCTACTAGGTATCATTGCTGTAATAGGTCATATCTTCCCGGTGTTTACTAAGTTTGACGGAGGCAAAGGAATGGCTACACTGTCGGGTATGGTACTAATCATTCAGCCGGTAGTAGCACTATTGTGTGCCCTTGTGTTCTTAATCATCCTTGTTTCTACTAAATACGTCTCATTAGGTTCGCTGCTAGCGGCCTTATCATTTCCTTTATTTTTGTTGTTACGTCCGTTCCGCACGGGTGAGCCACTGCTGGTAGCGTTTGGATTTGCTATGTTCACCCTATTAGTCATCACTCACCAAAAAAACATCCGCCGCCTACTAAACGGAGACGAAAATCGCACCCACCTTTTTGTGAAGAAAGATTAAAAATTTTAGTGTTATTGTGTTAGGGTGTTCAAGTGTTAATGAATAATTTTACGAAGCAACACTGTAATATCTTAGAACTGCGGAACGGTCGCTATAACACCAAAATAATATGTCTAACTTTCAAACGTACGTAGAGCAAAATCAGGATCGTTTTTTAGATGAATTGTTTGATTTGCTAAGAATCCCTTCGGTAAGTACCGATTCTAAATTTGCGGACGATGTTCGTCGTACGGCGGATTTTTTAAAGGAACGGCTAGTAGAAGCCAAGTTTGATAACGATGAGGTAGTAGAAACCGA
>NZ_JBARYM010000917.1:0-6656 GCF_049647865.1 Tunicatimonas sp.
CGCTTATACGCTTCCCACATCCGAGGTTCGTAGATAGCGTATTGGGTAAAATAGTGAAAGTTGGGCCATAGCGTTTCGTTACTGAAGCCTTCGTAGAAGTCTCGGATATCGTCCTCGGTTAAAAATATAGGAAACATACTTTCCTTTCCGATAGACTCCGTAATTTCTTTTTTCTCGTCTTTTTTGTTCGTTACCAGTCCGGGCCAGCCAATCCACAAGTTGTTGCCCTCTTTGTAAATGGACCCTAAACCGGTGGCCAATCCTCCCGCACTGGTTTGGTACTCTAATTGTTTTTTTTCGTTACGGAAAATTTTAATGGGTAGGCGATTCGATACGATGATGGTCTTGGCCATAAAACAGCTAGTTGTGCGCGTAGTTGATTAGTGTAAGCCTAAAAATTTGCTATAAAGTTACTACAAAAAGTAGGTAAAACCCGAAGATAAGAGGGCTAAAATCTTGATTTTAACCCTCGCAGTTTTATTTCAGTTAGTATGCGCTTGGTATCCAGAGGGAAGTCCCCTTTCATCATCCAATCGTAGAAGGCCGGTTCAGAGGCTAGCACTTCTTCTATTGGCCTGTTTTTGTGTTTGCCGAAATTAATAACTTCAACTCCGTCGTTATTAAAGCTAAATCGTCCCGCCAAATCCACCATTTTTGAGGTAGAAACTTTATGTAACGATTCTACATCATCGCGAACAACACCTACTGTATTACCCTGAAGATCAACTACTTCCTGACCATCGTATTTTTCCACCTGAGCTTTCAGAACTTCTAAGGTAGCTCGCGTATCGGCTTCGGCGCTGTGGGCGTCTTCCAGATTTTTCTGACAGTAAAATTTATAAGCGGCAGATAGCGTACGCTTTTCCATCATATGAAAGATTTTCTGAGCGTCTACAAATTTCCTTCGGCTTACATCAAATTCTATATTTTCCCGAAGAAAAGACTCTACCAGCATAGGCACATCAAATTTAATGATGTTAAATCCGGCCAAGTCGCTGCCTTCCAGAAATTTAAGTAGCTTTCGGGCTACCTCCTTAAAAGTAGGTGCATCTTTTACGTCTTCGTTGTATATACCATGGATTAAACTGGTTTCGTGCGGAATCGGAACCCCAGGGTTGATTCGTTGAGTCAGTGTTTCTACTTGCTGGTTGGGTAGTACTTTAATGAAAGAATACTCTACTATGCGATCTTTGGTAACATTTACTCCGGTACTTTCCAGATCAAAAAATGTTAGCGGATTCTTTAGTTTTAGATTTATCATAGTTTCACAGGAACGATTATTCTATTGTTCAATTGCTAAATTGTTCTTTTAGCTGGAGGCATGAAAGATTGCTCTCCACACCATGCTCCCAGCTAATTGCTAATTGCTAATTGCTAATTGCTATAGGTAACCTTTTTGCCCAATTCCACCAAATCTAATCCACCAAAGGTGCCTGAACTCATCATAAGCAGGTTTTTATCAGGCCATTTTTGTTCCATCAAATACTTCTTGAGTTCTTCGGTTTGAGTGAAAATGAGAATATCGTCTTGACTGAATGCGGTTTTAAGTTGTTCGTCTGTGAGAGGGGTTAGCTTCTTATGTTGGGAAACTTCAGGATTATGATAAACGATGGCTACATCGGCGTCTTTCAGGGTATCTTGATACTGCCCAATAAATTCAGGATTCAGACTACTATAGGTGTGTAGTTCTACGCAAGCAACTAACGTTCGGGCGGGGAACTGATTTTTCACTGCACTGGTCGTAGCCAGCAACTTCGATGGGGCGTGGGCAAAGTCTTTGTATAATCTGGTACGTTCGTTTTCAGCTACTAGCTCCAGTCGCATGTTCGCCCCCTGGAATGTCCCGATAGCCGAGTAAAACTGTTCTTCGGTTACTCCAATTCGTTTACAAACTTCCAGAGCTCCACTGATATTCTGCATATTATGCGCCCCAAATAATTTAATAGGCACTTCACCATCGGGAGTCGTCAAAAAGCTTTTTCCGTCGCGCACTTGGTGCGGATGGGTTTTATACTCTATCCGGGCAACATCATCGCGTTCTTTTCGTCCGATCACGGTAGCCATATCGTCTTCTTCGCAGTAGATCAGCACTCCGGCTTTGGGCGAAGCATCGGCAAAGCGGTCGAATTGCTGCACGTATTCATCTTCGGTTCTGAAAACATTATAATGATCCCAAGCAATACCGCTAATTAGCCCAACATGATGATGATACTTTAGAATCTTCGGATTACGATCAATGGGTGAAGAGAGGTACTCATCGCCTTCAATAACGATAAGTGGAGCATCACTAAGCTGCACCCGACCGGGCAAAGCATCGATCTTGGCCCCAATTACATAATCAAATTTGCGATCTAGCTGGCTTAGTACATGAACAATAATGGATGTAATGGTGGTTTTACCGTGACTACCGGCAATGACTACCCGTTGTTTGTCGCGGCTATTTTCGTAGATAAAATCTGGGTAGGATAATATAGGAATATCTAACTCCTGCGCCCGCTGCAACTCAGGGTTATCGGACCGAGCGTGCATTCCTAAAATTACAGCATCTAACTCATCGGTAATCTTCTCGGGAAACCAACCGGTCTGCACGGGTAGTAGTCCGGCTTCAGCTAAAGCGCCGCGAGCGGGGTCGTAAATCTCGTCGTCAGAACCAGTTACTTGTATCCCTTTTTGGGCAATATGCAAAGCCAGATCATGCATTACGCTACCACCGATGGCAATAAAATGCACTCGTTTTAATAAATTAGGCATAGAAGAGCTCTCGTTTTTTCAGAATGGTGGCAAAGTTAGGACAAAAAGCCTGACGGGCAAATGAAAGGGTACGGGGTAGATGGTAAAAGGTGGAGGGTATAAAGTATAAGGTGTAAAAAGCTGTAGTTCTAATACCCAAAGCCCAACTTCCGATAACCATGACAAAGGACAAATGGCTAGTGACCAATGACAAGAAACTGCGTACCGTTAATTTTACACTACTGAGGATCGAACTACATTGTGAATAAAAGATAACTTTGCCACTACTGCATCAGAAATTACAAACGGATACATATCCGGTTGACCCATACTTCGGTTAATGCTGTTCATGGCAATAGTTAGCGGAAGCCACAACTCCATAATGCGATCAAATTTTTTTACTCGGTAGGGATCTCGGTTTATTTCAGCCGTCAACTCTTCATCATCAGTTACCCGTGGTTGTATTTGCAAGCCAAACGCATAGGCGGTAGCGAGGGTATCTACCATATGCAGATAGTGCGCCCAGGTTTCGGCCCAATCCTCCCAAGAATGAGCCGTAGCGTAAGAGCTTATAAAGCTTTCTCGCCAGCCCGGCGGCGGGCCTTGTTGGTAGTGGTTCTGTAGCGCTTCTCCGTAGTCCTTTTGTTCGTCACCGAATAAAGCGCGGTACTCCGAAAGGTTATCGCTATCGGCAATAAGCCGTTGCCAATAATAGTGCCCTACCTCGTGCCGGAAGTGTCCTAGCAAGGTTCGGTAGCGTTCGCCCATATCTTGTCGCATCTTCGCTCTAAGCGCGTCGTCAGCTTCATTGATATTAATGGTAACTAGCCCTTGGGCGTGTCCAGTGAGCACCTGCTGTGCTGCGCCTTTGTCATCAATCCAGTCTGCCAGAAAATCGAAGGCCAAGCCATTATCCGAATCAGTCGTTTTGGGTATTAGTGGCAGCTTCATTTTCAACAAAGTATAGATCAAGCGATGCTTAGCGGTTTCCAACTTCCGCCAAAGTTTTAGATTTCTTTCTTCAGCCAGATTAGGAACTGTCCGGTTAAAATGACACGCTGCGCAGTAGTCATTTGCGTTGGAAGTTGGGATTAACCAATTGCAGGCCTTGTGTTGGGCATTGGCGCAGAACCGGTAAGTCTTAGTTTGGCTGTTATACGTGTGAAAGATACCATCGCCGACAGGAACCAAGGTTAGTAGATCCATCAAGTCAGGGGAAAACCCTAGTGAGCTACTACAACGCTCACAGCGAATATTCTCAAAATATAATAACTGATTGCACTTCTGGCAGCTGAACAATTTCATAAGTAAGCTACCCCAATTTGTAGGGTTCCTAGCACCATGAATACGCAAAATCTATAATAATGTTTACCGATTGAAGAATCACTACTTTTAACGTAAAGGGGTTGGCCTTTTACGTATTTGCCAGAACTGTAATCTCACGATCTAGAGCCTTTTCTAGCACTTTTTTATTCCGTTCGGCGGCCCATAGCTCAATATCAAAGGTTGAAGAGCCTAACGGAATAATCTGTATTTCCTTTTTAGAAATCTGACAACGTACCTCTTGAACTAGTTGATTCTTAGTGGTATTAAGTCCAATTGCAATTCGGAGAACACCCACTAGCACATCTACAATTTTTTGCTGTCGCTTACTAAGTTTGCGGTACTTTTTTTGAGATTTGGATGGCTCAGCTTTGCGATGGTAGCGAGCTACATGCCCAACTAACAGTATTTCCTCATTAGTAAAACCCCGCAAACGGGCGTGCTTAATAATATAGCGAGAATTTTTATGGTAGCGTTTAAAACTAATATACTGCCCTACCTCATGCAGTAAAGCAGCATATTCTAAAATATGCTGCTCGTATACTTTTAATGAATGGAGAGATGAAAGTTCGCAAAAAATCTGTGTACTTAATGCTGCCACGTGCGAGGCTTGTTCCAGATCAACATCAAACTTGAAAGCGAGGTGAGCCGCACTTCGGTAGCGTAAATCCTTGTGTTCAGGCAAGGGAACTCTCTTCTTGGCATACTGCTGAATGTAATCAATGATTAATCCTTCGCGTAGCGAGGCATCACAAAGTGTGATTTCTTTAGCATCTGCTAGTTGGAGCAGCTGGGTAAGTAATACTCCTCCTAAGTGAATAGCGTCCGCCCGGCGGGAATTAATTCCTTTTACATTAGTTCGCTCTTCGGCCTCTGCTTTTAACAACTTTTTAGTAAGCTTTTCTAAATCAGTCCGCGATACTTTCTCGGCATTTACCGATGGTAATTCATCACCCCCATTTTCCAGTAGTGCCGCTTCGCCCAAGGTGCGGATAGTTCCGGAAGTACCTATTACTTGAGCAAAACCGTGTTGTTTGGCTTCATTGATCACACCGTGGGCTATTTGTTTGATATGCGCTTCTAACACTTTTAAGGCTTCTTTTCCAATAGGTCCCTGATGCTCAAACATATCTAGTAAGCGTCGTACCCCCAGCTTCACGCTGCTACGAAATAGCACTTCTTGGTCATCACCTACTACCGCTTCAGTGCTCCCGCCCCCAATATCCAGTACTAATGCTTTTTTTCCCTGCAGAGCAATAGCTTGCCGAACGGCCAGAAAGATGAGCCGAGCCTCTTCTTTACCGGAAATCACCTGAGGCGTAATACCGGTTTTCTTCATAATAGCGTCCAGAAATTCCCGGCCATTTTGTGCTTCTCGAGTGGCGCTGGTGGCAGCCGTAATAATTTCATCAACGCCCAGTTGGTCGGCTAACTGTACGTACCTTCTAATTACTTCTAACCCTTCTTGATATGCTCGGTCGCTAAGTCGGTTAGTAGCAAAAACTCCCTCGCCTAACTTTACCATTTCCTTCTCCCGCTCACTTACATCGAAAGTATTATTACTTCGAACCTGCACCACAATCATGTGAATAGAGTTAGTGCCAATATCGATAGCGGCTAGTTTCATAGGTTATTAGGGATTGGGGATTAGGACTTGGGAATTGCAATATAGTGGTTTGAAGCGTACAGTTAACGGTCAATAGTCGATAGTCAACAGTTGACAGAATATTTATCAATCTTAATTCTATGGACTATTGACTGTGGACTGTAGACTAGTAAGTGCTATTGAGTTCAAAATCTTCGCGCTGAGAATCGAGTAGGCGACCGTGCTCGCATTTGAGCACCCGGGCGGGATAGTTCCGGACAAATTCGTGGCTGTGGGTAGCCATTAATACAGTAGTGCCTTGTTGATTTATTTCCTGAAAAAGGCTCAAAATACCTTCCGATACGCTAGGGTCTAGATTTCCGGTGGGCTCATCGGCAACTAGCAGAATAGGTTTATTTATTAAGGAACGGGCAATGGCAACCCGCTGTTGCTCCCCACCGGACAACTGATGCGGTAGCTTTGTTCCGGCTGAACCCAGCCCAACTTGCATAAGCACTTCAACTAGGCGTTTCTTCATCCGAGCCCGTTCTTTCCACCCGGTAGCCCGCATCACAAAGTTAAGATTCTCGTCTACCGTACGGTCGGCGAAGAGCTGAAAATCTTGAAAAATGATACCCATCTTTCGCCGAAGGTAGGGCACCTTCGAGCGGCTTATTTTTTTTATAGCGTAGCCCGCTACATCCATCTCACCAATTCGGAGGGGCAGATCAGCGTATAGTGTTCGCATGAGTGAGCTTTTACCGCTTCCGGTACGTCCTACCAGATAGACGAATTCACCCTGAGCTATTGAGAAATGGACATCTTCCAGCACTACCTGATGTTCCTGAAAGATACAGGCATTACGAACATCTACTACTGGCTGGCCTGAAAAAGAGTTGCCTTCCGTCATATCTCCAGTTTTTGAATCTTCCCAAAGGGTAGCGCAGTAATTACCTTCTCCAAAGCTTCTTCCTTCCCCTCCAATCCGTACTTATGCAGGTTCTTTAGCGCGCGGTCG
>NZ_JBARYM010000918.1:0-5050 GCF_049647865.1 Tunicatimonas sp.
CTCAACGTTTGAGATTATTACCGGATCATCAATTGGCGCAATAGTAATCACCAAAGCACTTTCTTTCTGATCAGTGGGTGAAGTTACTGCTATCCTAAGTATATCATTTCCTACGACATTATTAGCGGGAGTATACCGCAACCCACTTAATGCTAAACGAACTGATTGTGCCGACCCCGAAAAGGATAACTTGCCATTATCTATTACTAACGACTCAACATACGGAAGGATAAATGGGATCACATCTAGTTCACCCGTTTCCACTGATAATGCTACATCAATCGGATCGGATATTAGTGCTTCTACTAAGATAGGTGGTAAAACAGTAGCTTGATCTTCGTTAACTAAGGCATTACCCGCTATTTCTAGCGAGAGCGGCATTTGTATTTGATTTACTGAAATGGAAACAGTAGAAGTGTTTGCTGATACCGTATTGCCATCGGTAGTACTCCACTCAAATTGATCGGGCCCAGTGTACGCCCGACTAGGAACATACGCCAGTTTATTGAGATCGCTTCTTTCCAATACTCCCTGTTGTTGCACTACAAAATCAGCGTCGATTTCTACCCCATCGAGTGATAAAAATCCATATCTGGGCAAGGAACGAATTCTAATAGTGCTAAACTCATTTTGCTCAGGGTCAGAATATGCTTGTTGAAATTGCTGAACTTCAAAAATAAAGGCTTGGTTCTTAACTGTACTTACTGATATATCCCGTGTACTCGGGGGGACATTGTCAGAATTATTTTGGCTTAAAACATAGACGTACTGTTCAAACTGATTACTTACCCCACCATTTTCGTCCGTCACCTGTATTTCTACTTTCCGGTTTCCTTTAAAATCTTGAATAGAAGAAAATAAGTTTTGCACACCAATTGATCGGAGAGCCGCCTGGTAGTTTTCTTTAGTATCTTTCCCCGTTAGAATTAAGCGACGACTATTTCCTAGAGCTCGCTGTATCCTAATGTTATCGTTGGTATTATCTACAAACATTAGTTGGTCAAATTGCACATCGCCTATCCTTACCGAAGCACTCGTAATAAAAGTATTATCAGCATCTAATACTTCCAGATCCTGGGCGAATGGTACGGTGCTAGCTAGACTGGTGACAACTACCGGACCGTTAGACGAACTGCGTAAGCGAGGAGCATCGTTTATAGTTTGTACGTTAATATTACGACTCACAGCATTGCTCAAGTTTCCATTCTCATTATTAACCGTAAAAGAAATTGTTCTCTGGCTACTCTGAGGATTGTCTTCGTTTTTGTTTTGATAAAAAACTGAACGTAAAGCTCTTTGCATTACGCTGCTTTCAGTAGTTGTCCCAGCAGGAAAACGCAGTAAAAGTAGCTGGCCGGATTCTTCGTCAAATACAGAATAGATGTCAGCTTCACCCCGATAAACTAACGTGTCCTCTTCCGCAATATAACCACGGCTAAAAGATACGGTTGCGTAGCTCAAAAGCGAATTACTGGTGATTGATAAATTACCTGTAATTTGAACTGCCCCATCGCCTTCATTATAGCTTATAGGAGTACCTTCAAGTCCAGCTAGGCGCTGACCAATAGCTTGGCCATACCAGATAGCTAATAAGATGCATACTAATAGGCACCGAAGAGTCCTTGTGAAAAACTGCGTCCGCATTACTGTAAAATCGTTACCTTCCCTTGATAAGACTGGCTTCCCGCATCCAGTTCAATCCGGTAATAGTACGTGCCCGATGGCAGCCTATCCCCGTTATAAGTCCCATCCCACGCAGAACTATAAGTGTCAGAAGAAAATATTCGGTGGCCGTGGCGGTTGTATACTTCTACCAATCTTTGCTCAAAAGTATTGATATTTTGCAACTCCCAGGTATCGTTGATATTATCTCCATTCGGGGTAAAGCCAGTAGGAATTACTAAGCTACAATCAACCACATTTACTGGTACACTAGCAGTTACCTTAATACCATTAGCATCAGTAACTATTACCTGATAATTAGCGGTTTCAGTTGGATTTACCAGAATAGACTCAGTATTATCGCTAATACCACAATTTGCCTGATCGCAGCTCCACAGGTAGGTAAATGGAGCCGTTCCACCATCAATTGTAGTGGTCAGTGTTGCTGATTCTCCTAAACACACTTCCTCAACATCAGTAGCTAATGTTATTGACAGTAGTTTGACAGCAAAGAAAATGGTTGCCTCCTCTTGAGCTAGTTTACCCCCATCTATTGCATTCCAACTAAATTGATCAGCGTCAATATCGTTAGATAAATTCTGGTAGCTTAAATTCGGAATATCCTCACGAACAATAAGGAAACCGGTTCCTAACTGGTCTTCGTTTATTGTGTCGCCGTTAAATGTTAGCTGTCCGTTCGCTGGCAATGATGTAATAAGAATAGCCGAAAAACCTGTTTCTTCCGGAAAATTATCCGGGTCGGTATACACCTCTAAAAAAATATTTTCAGTAAAAGGGAACACCTGTCCACTACTAATCTCTAAAGAAATATCGGAAATTTGAGGCGGTTGGTTAATTCCTACTTGAATGTCCACTGTAGTATTGACAGTAAATTCTCCTGATGCGTTAGAGGGGGAGTCAGTGAGAACGATCACTAATGAGTCTTCATTCGAAATTTCCGAGACCGGAACGTAGGTAAGCTGCGGTATAATTGCTTCAAGATCGTCAGCCCCCCCTTCTATCCTAATACTTTTACTACCACCCTCACCAGCTTCTAGCAATACTACTTCATCCTCAACTGATGGACTAGGCAGTAAAAAGCCATTGGTTACTGATAAAGTAAGCAATAGTATGTCGTTATCAATATCTGAAAATGTTATATCGGACAGTGTAAGGGGCGTATTTTCTTGGGCAATAAGTTTATCAGGAGCAAAAACCTCAGGGATATCATTAGTCGGTAGCACTTTAATTTCTACCACTGCTGAGTTTCCCGAATTAGCATCATCACGCACATTCCATCGAAACTCGTCGTTTCCACTGAAATTCTCTGCGGGTGAATAAACCACACTTTCTACTGTAGCAAAGTCTACTAGAAAGCCTTGAACACCACTTGATAATATAACTTCACTAGTAATAATTTGACCATCCACAGTCAAGACACCTTCGGAAGGACCAGATTCTAAGTATATCTGATTAGGAAAATCATCGTCAGCATCTGAGTGATTATCTTCAAAATCAGCCGCAGTAAATGTACGACTATCATCTTCAAAAATTTCAACTGAGAAATCAGTAAGTACCGGAGGAACGTTGGGGTTATCTACCAAAATGAATACTTGTTCAGCATTACTATCTAGCGCTCCGTCGTTCACTACCACTCGTATTTGACGAGCCGATGAAGTAGGATTGATCGTTTTTTTGTTTTGATAAGTTACATTCCGCAGAATATTTTGCAGCTCAGCAATAGGTAATGGCCCATTGATTGTTAGTCTACCCAATTGATTATTCCACTGGTGATCGGCGTCGGTTAGCAACTCATCTTCCCCTCGTACATATTTATTTACAAACGATAAGGTAGCACTATTTAACTCAGGATTATCTTCATCTTCTACAGTAATACCTTCCAGAACTATCACCGGATCACTCCCTTCGGCAAATGGAATTTGATCTTTGGTAATCGTTATTTTTGGCGCGTCGTTTACATTGGCAATATTGATGGTGAAGTCCCGAGTGATACTTCCTTCCCCCAAAGCGCGTACCCTAATGTTGTAAGAAGCTTGACTTTCCCGATCAAATACAGCGTTTGAGCGCAACTGGTTACCACTAAGCCTAAAAAGGGCATTATCTTCGGCGTTCCTGATAAGCTGGACAGTTGGGTTCGCTACTGAACCACCTTCTATCGAGAACATCCCTATTGGCGTATTGCCAGGTTCGTTTTCATTAATTGAATTAGAAGTAAG
This sequence comes from Tunicatimonas sp., assembly GCF_049647865.1. NCBI lineage: Bacteria > Pseudomonadati > Bacteroidota > Cytophagia > Cytophagales > Catalimonadaceae > Tunicatimonas > Tunicatimonas sp. The sequence goes on from NZ_JBARYM010000918.1 coordinate 3,900, forward strand.
AAAAATATCGGTAGGTGGCTCTTCAAGATTGTTTACGGTGACTGTAAACTCCTTGGTAAAACTACCATCACCGGAGTTTACTGTAACTTCTACCGTTGGCGAAGGCGTTTCCTCAAAATTAAGACTACCTTCTGTTTTTAGCTGATTTCCTTCAATGATAAAAAGGTTGTTGTCGTTGTTGCTTCCCGTTAGAGAAAATATAAAGGGCTCTTGCCCCCCTACTGCCGCAAGATTTCCAACCAACCCGCTAACCTGATTTTCATTTACATCTACATCGTCTAATGTGATGTCAGTTGGGGCTTCCTCCTGGTTCTCTACAGTAATTGTAAACGTCTCGTCGAAGCTACCATTGTTATCGGAAGTTGCCCGGACGGTCACCTGTCGGGTAGGTCCTGCTTCAAAATCTAAGCCATCTTTGGTCTTTAGTTCATTACCAACAATAACGAACTCATCGTTATTATTGCCAGATCCAACCAGAGAAAACACGATAGTTTCTGTTCCACCCGCGGCAGTTAATGTTCCTACTGTCGCATCCGCTTGATTCTCTTGAACAGTTGAACTGGTAAGCGTGATATCAGTGGGAGGTTCCTCTACATTAGTCACCGTAATTACAAAGATGCTAGCGAAGCTTCCTTGAGTATTAGTAGCCTGAACTCGGACGGATAACCCGTCGGCGGTGGCAGGATCTTCAAAATCAAGAGCGACGGTGGTTACGAGCGTAGTACCATCTATCTCAAATTTATTATTGTCCGAATCGCCTTCGCCCGCTACCAAACTGAGTGTGACCGGTTCGGTTCCATTAGAGGACAGCGTTCCTACCGTAATTCCCGCGTCACCCTCAGCTACGGTGCTGTTGTCTAAGTTAATAGCATCAGGGGCCACACTTTCATCAACATCTATCAATGTGATAGTAAATTCCTGAGGGGTAGAATTGCCATCGCCCTGAGCTACTACCTCTATAGTATAAGTCTCAGGATCACTTTCAAAATCAAACGCTCGAGCTGTCTGCAACTCGTTACCAACAATAGAGAAGTTGTTATTACCAGTGACTAGATCAAACGTAATTTCATTAGGAGGTGTAGCTCCACCCGAAGCTGAAAGCGTACCTATTACCGTGCCTACATCTTGCCCTTCAACAATCGTTTGTCCAT
>NZ_JBARYM010000919.1:0-5074 GCF_049647865.1 Tunicatimonas sp.
ATGGGACTACTTTGCGAGAGGAAGCAATAGAATTAGAACTACTCACTGATGAACAGTTTGACGAATGGGTAGTACCCAAAAATATGGTAGGACGTTTGAAATAATCTAGGGGATATAACCCTCGGTCGACAGTCAATAGTCAACCGTGCATGTTCTCTGTAGGCTAAAAACTATTGACTTAAATAAATTTTTAATTAAACCATACAAGTAATGAAGTATGTATGTATCGTTGCCATCTTCTTGGTGGGTCTTATGGCAGTACCGGAAGTAGTTGTGGCTCAAAAGTTATCTAAAAAAGAGCGTAAACGCTTGAAGAAGGAGCAGAAAAAGCGGTTGAAAGAACTCAAGAAAATGAGTGCCGCTGACTTTCAGAAGCAGCAAGACCAGAACAAGGAATTAGCGGCTAAAGCTAGTGAACTGGAAAGCCAGCTTACCTCAGCCAAAAATGAGCTCTCTCAAAAAGATGCTGAAGTAAAACAGGTAAAAGATCAAGTGCGTCGCTTACAGGACGAACTTCAGCAGGCAAAAGCTGAAGCCAGTAACGCTCAAGAAAATGTACCGGTAGCCACTAATGCAAATGAAGACGCCGAGTACAATCAAGGGTTGGTATTTCGGGTGCAGATTGCAGCGTATCAAAATCAGGACCTGTCGGGCTACGATACTAGTGAAAACTTTACAGCAGAAGACGGGGATGATGGGCATCAGAAGTATACTTTAGGCAATTTCCGGGATTATTGGGAGGCCGATAAGTTTAAAAAATACATGCGGGCGATGGGAGTGAAAGATGCCTGGATTATTCCTTATCGCGATGGTAGCCGAGTGCCGATTAAAGATGTACTGGAAGATTTACGAAGCAACAATCCAGCAAATACTACTTCGGTCAACTGACGAAAATATACAACAGTAGCAGTATAAAAGCGTACATAACCAGGGTTGCCTGCATGTGCGCTTTCTATTTTATATAATAATCTCTTCGTTTTTTCATTATACCTACAGTCCTTATCAATTAATTATTGACGAAACTATTGAAGCACAAGACTTTCAGATATTTTCAGAAGTTGAGTCTTTACGGTAAACGAAGATAAAAAGCGGCTTACACTGCCAATCGCTAGTGAAATACTGCTGCCTGAGAATTGCTTTCTCAAGCAGTAATACACTGCAAAGGCTTCGCACCTAAGCAAATTGATGAAAGTACTCAGTATCAGATTGATTTTATCTTTACTTTTACCAAATAATTCAACCGACTTATGAAACCGTTCATTAATAAGCTAAGCTATTTGTTCTTAGCATTCGTAATTGTTCTCCCTTCTTGTAAAGACGATGAAGATGACCGCAACCGCCGCGATTTGCTCATTGGCACCTGGGAAATTCAAACTGGGGAGTTGGAGGGTTACGAAATAACGATTGAAGGAGTTACGCTAAATGAATCAACTATTGGAATAATTGCAGCCGCTTCTTCCGAAGTACGGCGAGTAGTAGATGCAGTTGAAGAAGGGGCCAACATATTGTTCCCTCCAGGTACTACTATTTCCTTTAATGCAGATGACAGCTTCGTAATAGAAGACGAAACGGAAGTTACCAATGGCACTTGGTCCTTAAGTGATAATGAAGAAACTATTACCGTACAGGCCACTAACGATCTTGGAATCGATCAGCTAGAATTTATAATAAGATCGCTTACTGATCAAGCAATCGATGTTTCTCTTCGAATAGAAGATGATGACATAGACTTTGAAGATTTAGGTGAAGGTGAGCTTCCGGCTAATATAGAAGGTTTTGCAATCGAGTACGACTTTAATTTTGGCAAACAGCAATAAGAAAATGCACTATGCGTAAGCAATGGGTGTTTCAAAAAATACCAAACCAACAAACGGTTGAGCAACTTACCACCGATGTTCGGGTACCCGTCACATTAGCCACTATATTGGCTCAGCGAGGACTAAGCTCTTACAATGAGGCTAAAGCATTCTTTCGTCCTGATTTAAATCAACTTCATGATCCATTCTTAATGAAAGATATGGATCATGCCGTGCATCGGTTGATGTTAGCTATGCGCCGTCAGGAGAAAATTATGATATACGGCGACTACGATGTAGATGGTACCTGCTCAGTGGCGCTGGTTTATCACTTTCTCCGGGAAATTTATGATAAAGTAGAATACTATATTCCTGACCGTTACCAAGAAGGGTACGGAATATCGGAGCAAGGTATTCGACGTGCGGTAGAAAATGAGGTTGGTCTGCTAATTACGTTAGACTGCGGCATTCGAGCTATCAAGCTTATTAATCAAGCGCGTAAGCAGAATATTGATTGCATCGTCTGCGACCATCACCGCCCGGGTAATGAGTTGCCCCCCGCTTACGCTATTCTAAACCCTAAACAAGAAGGTTGTCAGTATCCGTATAAAGAACTATGCGGCTGTGGTGTAGGCTTTAAACTACTACAGGGGTTTTGCCAATATACCAAGCAGTTGATGGAGCCATTACATCGCTTACTAGATTTTGTAGCGATTGCCATTGGAGCTGATATTGTGCCTATTACCGGCGAGAACCGACTGCTAGCGTACGGCGGAATTCAGGAAATTAATCAACGGCCTCGTCCGGCCTGGCAGGCGTTATTACAGGTGGCTGGAATAAAACCACCGCTGACTATTGAAAAAGTAGTCTTTGGTTTTGCACCTCGCATTAATGCTGCCGGACGTATCGGTCACGCTGATGCTGCTCTACGATTAATGTTAGAAAAAGATCAGGAGAAAGCTTACCAGTACGCTGATGCACTACATCAGAAAAATGCTGAGCGTCGCCACTTTGATAGTAGCATAACTGATCAGGCACTGAGTATAATTGAAGCTGATGAGCAACTAAAGCAGGCGCAGAGTACGGTTCTATATAATCAAAACTGGCATAAGGGGGTAATCGGTATAGTAGCCTCACGCTGCATTGAAAAGTACTACCGACCCACTATTATTCTCACTGAATCAAATGGAAAAGCTACTGGCTCGGCCCGTTCAGTAGATGGCTTCGATGTGCATGATGCTATTGCTGCCTGCGCTGATCTGCTAGAGCAGTTCGGTGGCCACGCTAGTGCGGCGGGGCTAACCTTATGCATAGAGAATATACCAAAATTTCAAGAGCGTTTTGAGCAAGTTGTTACCGAGCGGATTACTGATGAGCAAAAGATACCGCGGATCCCGGTAGACATAGTAATTCCGCTTACTGAAATTACCTCTAAACTATACAATATCACTCGGCAGATGGCCCCGTTTGGCCCCGGTAATATGCGTCCGGTATTTGTTAGTGAGAATCTAGAAATAGTTAATCAACCTCGTTTACTGCGTGAGCAGCACCTAAAGATTGAGGTTTGCCAGAATGCATGTGAGCCACTAAATGCTATTGGCTTTAGAATGCCTCATTTGTATGATCTAGTGCGAGAGAATCAGCCGTTTAGAATGGCGTATTCCGTAGCTGAGAATCATTACAACGGTCAGACTACGTTGCAGCTAGAGATAAAAGACCTCCAGTTGATGAATGAATAGACTGCTTTCTTTTCCAATAACAGTTAGTTCTATTATTCTTAACAAAGAAAATAATATTTTTCTTTCTAGGTCTTTATCTATACATTAGACGGTAAATAGTTCTATTCTCAATAGAATCACTTTATCTTTGCTCTTACTCCCTTATATGTAAGAACCGACTAAGTTTTTACGAGAAATCAACGAAAAACCTGCTCTTAAAGGAGCGAATATTGATGTTGATAATAATTAAACGATTAAGTGCCCTCTTAATTTATTACTAATGAAAAAGATTGTAAAAGCTTTAAGTCGCCAAGAACGTGTACACGGGAGAGTAATCTCGGGCGGTAGTCAAATCTATGAAAACAATGAAGGTAAGGTCTTGATTGATGAGATCAAGTACGGATTCTTTGAAAGGAAAAGTACAACTGGTGCATCGAGCTTTGGTCAGTTATATCTCTCTTACGAAGCATTTTCTAAATTCAGAAAAATACCGTTGAACTAATACGGTATTTCTAAGTCAAAATCTACTTTGTAAACACTACGCTATCGTAGCGTTCTACCTGAGCACCTAGGTTTTGCAAACGTTGGTGAATATTTTGATAGCCTCGGTCAATCTGCTCGATATTATAAATCAGGCTTTCACCTTCTGCCGAAAGGGCGGCAATCAATAAGGAAACACCCGCGCGAATGTCGGGCGAAGTCATCGACACTCCCCGTAACGATTGAACGCGGTCTAATCCAATAACAGTAGCTCGGTGTGGGTCGCAAAGGATAATCTGCGCTCCCATATCAATGAGTTTATCTACAAAGAACAGGCGACTCTCAAACATCTTCTGATGAATTAGTACGGTACCTTTGGCTTGAGTAGCCACTACCAAGATAATACTTAGCAAATCGGGGGTAAGTCCGGGCCAAGGTGCGTCCGCAATTGTCATAATAGAGCCGTCGATGAACGTATCTATCTCGTAATGTTCATTATCGTAGACGTGAATATCATCGCCATTAATATCAAAGTTAATACCTAGTTTGCGAAAGGTATTAGGGATTACACCTAGTTGATGCACACCCGCTCCTTTAATGGTAATGTCTGAGTTGGTCATAGCAGCTAAGCCAATGAAGCTACCCACTTCAATCATATCGGGCAACATGGTGTGTTCAGTCCCTTTCAACGAAGAGACACCTTCAACGCTAAGCAAATTAGAGCCTACGCCCGAAATCTTAGCCCCCATACGATTCAGCATTTCGCACAGTTGCTGCAAGTACGGTTCGCATGCTGCATTATAGATAATCGTTTCCCCTTCGGCCATGCTGGCTGCCATCACAATGTTCGCTGTTCCGGTTACGCTGGCCTCATCCAGTAACATATAGGTTCCTTTTAGATTAGAGGCATCAATAGTATAATAACTATCTTGGGTATCGTAATTGAATTTGGCACCCAGTTTTTCAAAGCCCAGAAAGTGAGTATCTAGTCGGCGTCGGCCAATTTTATCGCCCCCTGGTTTGGGTAGCGAGGCCTCGCCAAACCGAGCGAGTAGGGGACCCATCACCATAATTGAACCC
>NZ_JBARYM010000920.1:0-2307 GCF_049647865.1 Tunicatimonas sp.
ACCTTACTAGCATTGGTATTGGCATCGGCTATCGTGTTACTAGTGGGGCAAGTCTTCACTAATTTACTGGGGACACCTATCGTCTGGGAGACACTCCTACAACGCGATACATTGGGATTGCTGCTCGGTTTAGTCTTGCTAATTAGTGTTCTTGCTGGGAGCTATCCAGCCTTGGTGCTGGCTTCTTCCCGAGCCGTAGTGGCACTGAAAGGCCCCAGTTTTCTTCATCGATCCCGAGGAAGATTACGAAAGGTGTTCATTGCTTTTCAATTTACGGTAGCGATTAGCTTGGTGGCGGGCGCGCTTGTTGTTCGAGAACAAGTGTTTTATATGCGACACAAGGATCTAGGATTTCAGCAGAAAGAAATCGCTGCCGTTACCATTCCGTACAATGCGGATGGCTCACAAAAAGCGTCCACCTTTAAACAGCAGCTGCAGCAAGATAGTCGGGTAGGCGGTGTGGCTATCGGAAGCCGCCCGGATGGCCTATGGTCGTGGAGTAGTGTTTCTATTACTGCTCAAGGGCAAGACAAAACAATGGCTGCCAACGGAATTAATGTCGACGAAGACTATATCCAAGTCCTGAAGCTCTCCCTGGTAGCAGGAAAAAACTTTACTCCTAGTCAATCGCAACAGATTATGGTGAATGAAGCCTTCGTTAAGCAGGCCGGTTGGCACGACCCGGTGGGGCAAGAAGTGGTTTTCTCGGAAACTGACACCAAGCAAGTAGCCGGAGTTGTCAAGGATTTTCATTTCGCTCCACTACACGAACCTATTGAGCCACTCATCTTATTCTACGATATTAGCGCAGGAATTAATTTGCTCGTTAATATTGCTCCAAGCGATCTGGACGCTATAAAGGCAATCTGGCCCAACTTCTTTCCGAATGCACCTCTGGATTTTGAGGTTTTAGATCAAGCCCTTGACCATCGGTACCGTACCGAGCAACGTTTGCTTACCCTGTTCAATTACTTTTCGGGTCTTAGTATCTTTGTGGCGTGCCTTGGTCTGCTCGGGCTTACTGCCTTCACTGTGCAGCAAAAGACCAAAGAAATTGGTATTCGTAAAGTGCTAGGAGCCAATCGAAAGGCGATTATGTACTTACTGTCTCGTGAGTTTGCCGTACTTCTGCTGATCGCCGCTTCCGTAGCCACTCCAGTTGCTTGGCTAGCGATGCAGTATTGGCTGCAAGATTTTGCCTACCGAACGACTATTGGAGCACCCATTTTCTTATGGGCGATTGGCAGTGTTGCTCTACTAGCACTCATCACATTAAGCTATCACACACTAAAGGCAGCAGCGACCAATCCGACCGATTCACTCCGGTATGAATAGATCGATGAGCAGACGAAACGGCAGATATTATGATTCGCAAACTTCTGATAAGTAGTTGCTTCGTGATGGGTGCGCTAAGTGCCTATTCGCAAAAACGCGTAATTTGCGGTATTGTTAAGGATCATCAAACGCTGGAACCAGTGTCTTCCGTTCACGTGGTAGGCACTCGACAAGGAACATTCTCTGACCAAAACGGCTATTTTCATATTCGCACTTTTCCCACCGACACCCTTCGATTTTCCCACATCAACTACCAGGCACATACTGTGTTAGCTGATTCGTCTTCGGATACGATACAGATATTTCTTCAGACAAATGACTTTTTGCTAAAAGAAGTCACCGTGCGCGGACTGCCTTCCGAAGAGCGGTTTAAGCGACAGTTGTTGCGTACGCGACCTACAATCACTTCTGAAGAAATACATGCCCGCACTAATTTTGCCTACGCCCATCAATTATTCCGGTCGGGCTATGTTCCTACCATGAATAGCGAAGATAACTACCGTTGGCATAGTCAGGAGCCTCGAGGAATCACCCTATTCTCTTCGGGTCCGACCGGAGGCCTGACCAAAGCCTTTCGGAACCTTTCGCGTAATCGTAATATACCTTCCTTGTTAGAAAAATCATCTTTTCCAGAGAAAAATAGCATATCTAAGGAAGGACTTAAACAACTACAACGAAAACCACTTGTTGAGCGAAAGCAGCACCGAAGATAAAGCAGCCTTTTCAAATGAGTTTGCAGATGGCGAAGAAATTAAGGTAACTGAGCTTAGTTTAAAAATATGTTGCAAGTAGAGCAAAAAAATAAGCGTAACCTATTATTATTCAATAAGTTACGCTTCACATATAGTGCACTCGGAATGATTCGAACCCTCAACCCCCAGAGCCGAAATCTGGTATTCTATCCAGTTGAACTACGAGTGCTTCGGTATTGGAAAGGCAAAACTAGCAGTATTTTGGGGTTAGTAAAACTTA
>NZ_JBARYM010000921.1:0-2045 GCF_049647865.1 Tunicatimonas sp.
ATCTGGGGCAGCAAAACGACTTAATTTAGTCCGTAATGCTTCGCGGAAGGCCTTTTCCTTTTCGTAGCAATCTACTACCTCGGGCCAATTAACAGAATATTGATGAAAGAAGTCAGCATCTTCAATAGAAACTTGGCTATCTAGTACCAATGGTAGTAACTCCATACAACGCGAATAGTGGGGCGAGTCTTTAGGTAACATAGGTGTACAGCATTAAATGAAAAATTAAAAAATTTGCTTACAAAATATCGTCACGGTAAAAAATACTTAACCTTGATATCCCATTGATTCGGCATAAGACTTTAGCTTCTCTTTTAGTAGGTTGCGAGCACGGTGAAGGCGCGAGCGAACCGTTCCGATCGGAATATCCAGAATCTTGGCCATTTCTTCGTAGGTAAACCCTTCTAAATCACACAGAATAATTACCGTCCGGAAGTCAACAGCTAACGTGTTAAGCGCATTGGAAACTTCATCTCCAATCATATCCTGAACAGCTTCTACTCTCAAATCTGTAGTAATGCTTGCGTCTACATCTTCTGAGTTGTAGTACGTTTCAACCTCTTGATAATCAACTTTAGACGGCTCTTTGCTCTTTTTTCTAAAGTCGTTAATGAAGCTGTTCTTCAATATGCGGAACAGCCACGCTTTGGCATTAGTTCCTCGCTGAAAAGAATCAATAAACCGGAAAGCTTTCAAATACGTTTCTTGCACTAAGTCCTTAGCATCATCTTCATCGAAGGTGAGACGATAGGCAAAGTTGTACATAGAATCTATCTGAGGTAGAAACTCATTATCAAAAATATCTATTTTCTCTGCTTCAGAATACTGGTTGCGACGAGGTGCCACAGCTTCTTCGGTTGTTTCACTCGTTTGAACTTCTTGGCTTTCAGTATCTTGCAGTTTTTCTTTATTATCCGCCATGATATACTTAATTGTATGGTAGTATTACTTTTCTAATTAACTGTTTCGAGTCCGTAATGTTATTGTAATTATTAATAACTTTGTGCCCGATTTAAACTTATCTTATACGTAGATTTTTTTAAAAAGATTCTATCTGTTAGTTATGCTACAACGAATTCAATCATTGTTCCTTTTAGGAGTTGCTATTTGCATGGGTCTATTACTATTGGTAAATATTTGGGAGGAAACAATGACCGAACAGCAAAAGGTATTAGTCCTGGATGCTTACGCCATTGAATCAGTATCTATGACAGATGAAACTGGCGAGGTTGTAGTCGCTCAAAGTGCGTGGCCTATTGCGGTGCTGGCTACCTTAGCCATGATTACTGCCTTTTTTGAGATTTTCCGCTACCGCAGTCGCTTGTTTCAAATCAAACTAGGCTTACTGAATTCTTTACTAATTGGGGGGACCCTGGCTGCCATCGTTTACTTTAGCTTCGAAGGTGAAGAGCTATCGGCCAACACCGTACAAGGCGACTACGAATTTGGGTTATACCTACCCGCCGTTGCCATGATCCTAAACCTATTAGCTAACCGATTTATCCGCCGTGACGAGATGTTGGTTCGTTCTGCTGATCGACTAAGGTAGTTTCTACTTCTTAGATTGAAATTGCTCTACAGAGAATAAGGCAGTCTTTCGACCGTTATATCGTGGATTAAGCCATCTGTAAAAGCATACTTCTCAACATGCCAGCCTTCGTTGTGCTTCTTCTGCTGTTCATTCATCTTTCCGTTCATGGACAAGTCTCATTTACCGATGACCGAGATGGAAATGAATACGAGGTAGTTCAAATTGCGGGCTATCGTTGGTTCAAAGAAAATATCCGGTATAAAACCCCCACCAGTTGGTGTAGTGAAAACCCTGACTCAGAAGCTTGTCAGTACGGGAACTACTACTATCCTACTGATCTGGTAAGTATTTGTCCACAGGGCTGGCGGGTTCCCACCTGGCTTGAGTACCGAGCGGCCATCAAAGAAATTGAGAGCTATTATGGTTTATCCGATTCGATAAAGTACGTAGCGAACCAGCAGAATCTGTACCAAGACCTAATGCTAGACAGCGAATGGATCGTCAATTTATCGCT
>NZ_JBARYM010000922.1:0-2582 GCF_049647865.1 Tunicatimonas sp.
CGTTACCACCGATAACACTACCCTGCCCGATCACCGTTTTACCTCCTAAAATGGTTGCTCCTGAGTATATTACTACGTGGTCTTCAATAGTCGGATGGCGTTTAATAGCGGCGTCTTCCTTATTTACACTTATTGCCCCCAAAGTAACATTCTGGTAGATTTTAACATAATTGCCGATAACGGCGGTAGCTCCAATCACAATTCCGGTTCCGTGGTCGATGCAAAAGTGAGAGCCAATGGTGGCGGACGGATGAATGTCAATGCCGGTTTTACTGTGCGCGTACTCCGTAATAATACGTGGCAAATCTTCTACTCCCAGCAGGTGCAACTGATGGGCGAACCGGTAGGCAGCAATAGCGTAAAAGCCGGGGTACGAGCGGATCACCTGACTCCGATCTTTAGCAGCCGGGTCACCTTCGTAAATTCCCGTAACGTCATCCTGGATCAAATCATGTATTGTGGGAATAGCATCAAAAAACGTCTGAGTTACTTGCGATACCTTCCCTAGCTGCGATGGGCTTTGTTGCAATAAGCGATCAAGGTCTTTTTGTAACTGTTCTATCAGTTCCGTAAAGTCGGTTTCCGACAAATGTGCTAGTTGGGTAAAGTCAGCGAATAACGCACCCAGCAGCCTATCAAAAAAAGTGGCTACATCCGTCGGGGCGGGGCAGGTAACACATTCTTGATGCGTAGCGTAAATCTTCTTTAGAAAATGAGCATCCATGCTTTACAGAAAAATCATTATTTAGAGAACAGGCTATGGTTGCAGGTAACCATCACCCTAGCTAAAGTAAGATACGGGCAGTAAGGATAAGTGTTGTTTAATCAGAAGTAGATCCTCAAATTATAGATAGACTGAAAAAAGAAGGGTATTTTAGCTGAATTAATGCCGGAAATTATCAAAAGTAATGGTGAAAAATTAATGGGGGCTTTCACCGAAACACAGTCAGGAAGTATAAAGATAAAGAAGCTATAGAGAAGTAGAAAATACGAGATAGAAAAAGTTGAGATGCGAAAATATTCTCATATTTAGCAGTACATGAAGGCTATCGGACTCGAACCGTGCGACGGACTCCGCCGACCTCTACACTGCCAGCGCAGCACTCTATCTAATTGAGCTAAACTGATGTTGGATAGTACGAATGAAGAAAGAAAAGTGGAGAATATCGGATTCGAACCGATGACCTCTACGCTGCCAGCGTAGCGCTCTAGCCAACTGAGCTAATCCCCCAATGAAGATATGAGATACGAAATGAGAAATAGAAAAGACTACTGTTTCATATTTTTCATCTCATATTTCGTATTTGAGTTTGCGAATGTAGGCAAAAAGCGATAAAATCAAAAGGGACGGCGGGCTTTTACGAAGGCCCGTCGGTAGTAATCAGAAAAGATATTACTTTCTACTACGCCCAGCTTAGTGGAAGCGTGAATAAACTGTACGTTGTGTTTTCCTCGCACTTCAGTCACCAGGCCCGCGTGGGTTACCTTCTTGCTATGTTTACTCTTAGTCGCAAAGAAGACCAAGTCGCCGGGACGTAAATCGCGAAGACCGACCAACCTTCCAAACTTACTCTGCTCGGCTGACGTGCGAGGTAGATTGATTCCCGCTTCCTGAAATGAAATCATTAATAATCCTGAACAATCCATGCCTCCCCGACTGGTGCCTCCCCAACGGTAAGGCGTGCCGGCAAAAGAACGGGCCGTGCTAATAATTTTTTCCTGTTGATCATCTAATCGATTAATACGAGCGGTACGCTTAGGGGCGCTAGGCAATTTTGTAGTAGGTCGGGGCGGGGGAGCAGAAATTGACCGACGAGTGGTGGCTTTCTTGGACGTAGCGCACCCGGCTAATAGGCAAATTAGTAGAAACCCCAGAGGGAAAAAAAGCTGTTTAGACATACACTGTAACTGTTCGTATTATCAATATAACGAAACCTGATTGGCTAACGTGATGGGTATGTGCTATATTTTAAGAATATTGCAATAAAACTACATCGAAATGTCGAAGGAAGACCAATACAGTTTTTTTGAAGATGTGTATGCCGTAGTAAAACTCATACCGCCTGGGCGAGTTACTAGCTACGGAACCATTGCTCATTATTTAGGAGCTAAAGGCAGTGCCCGTATGGTAGGCTGGGCCATGAACCAAGCCCACACCGATCCCGAAGTTCCCGCCCACCGGGTAGTAAACCGGAACGGAACGCTCACGGGCAAGCATCATTTTGCTACGCCAACAGCGATGCAAGAAAGCTTAGAGCAAGAGGGAGTTATTATTGTAGACGATAAGGTTCAGGGCTTTAATGAGCTATTTTGGAATCCGGCCGAAGAGCTTGAGCAATGAATATAGGTTAGCGACAAACGACAAACGACAAATCAATGATGATCTACCGCTATTTTATTGCCTTCTTTTCTATCGGAATACTACTCGGAGCATGTGCCCAGTCGCCTCAGGCTCAATCAAATGATGTTGAATCTTCCAATTCCAATAGTCGGTATTCATCTGGTAACCCGACTAGTACGGATGGTACGGGGAAGTTTTATATGGGCAGAGATATTGCTCAGGTAATGGGCCACTTGGGAGC
>NZ_JBARYM010000923.1:0-12815 GCF_049647865.1 Tunicatimonas sp.
TGGTTGGTACAACTACACGGGCGGGGGCAATCCGCCGCAAGCAATTCTTACTATACCAGGGCGAGTTATCGTGTTGAAAACTGCTCAGGGGAATTACGCCAAGATGGAGGTACTGAGCTACTACCAAGGTAATCCTGACACCTCCAGCGAAGAGTTTATCAACTTTGCTACGCGATCCCAGGGTAAGCATTATACTTTCCGCTACGCAGTGCAGCCCAATGGCAGTCGTAAATTTTAACGTTTAATTATTCTATCATTCAAAACACTATAAACCATGAAAAATACGCTAATCACCCTTAGTTTAGCTTTAACCAGCTTGGCTGCTTACGGACAGAAGGAGCAAGATGTTCAATCTATTAAAGACATGTGCGGCTGCTACGAAGTAGATTTTCAGTACGTAGAAACCTTTGCTCCTAGTGCTAAGTACGAATTTCACGATCGCTACGTAGCCAACGCGCTGGAGTGGGTAGGTCTAATAGAAGAAAGCCCAGATAAGCTATCGCTTCAGCATATTTTAGTGATGATGGACACAATGGCCCTGAAGCACTGGCGGCAAGACTGGCACTTTGAAAACCAGGATTTGTACACTTTCCAGGGTGATGAGCTATGGAATTTTGAAACGCTTAGCAACGATGGAGTACAGGGGCAATGGACCCAAAAGGTGTATCAGGTAGACGATGCTCCCCGCTACGAAGGTAACGCTACCTGGATTCACGCCGATGGCAAGCACTACTGGGAAAGCACGGTGGATGCCCCCCTACCCCGCCGGGAGTACACCAAGCGCGACGACTACAATGTGTTACAACGTACCAATCGGCACGAGATTACCGATGAAGGTCACCTACACGAACAAGATAACGCTAAAATTCGTCGCCACAATGCAAAAGATCGAGTGCTGGTTCACGAGAAAGGCATGAATATGTACAAAAAAGTAGACGACAGTCGGTGCCAAGCTGCCGCTGATTGGTGGCAAGAAAACCAAGCCTTCTGGGCCGATGTACGCACCGCTTGGAATGAGGTGTTTACGCAGCAACAAGACTTTAAATTCGCTACCAAAGTAGGTGACCGACGTTTGTACGAAATGCTATTCCCGCTGAATAAGGAACTGATGGCCGACGGCAGCTATGATAGCGAAGCAGGCTTGTCCCGCATTCGCGAAACTATTGCCAGCTACATAACCTCTCCGGCTGATACTGAAGTAGCCGCTGGGAAATAACGTTGATGATTGATGAAAGCAGTAGTCTATGGTTCACTGCTCACTGTTCAAAGGGTGTAATATTGATAAATTTCGCTTCTTTGAGCTTAAAGTCCCCTTAGGTCAGCCGGAAACTTTCGGCCGACCTAGTTGGGGCACCAACTTATTTTTTAAACGGATCAAGAATGCGAAGTTGCTTTTCAACTAACAAGTTGTGCTGCATATCTTCTGAATACAATGCCGTGCAGTCAGCTTCCAAGGCTTCGGCTACGATGATGCTGTCAAAAAACATTTGCCTACGTCTTGCATCAGCTTACTTTTATATCATAACTACCAATGAAACGTTCTATACTCTTACTTTTAGCACTTGTTGCCGCCTCCGTAGTCTATGCCCAATCCGGCACTATTCGGGGGAAAATTACCGATAGTAACAGCAATCCTATACCTGGTCTCAACGCTGCCCTAAAAGGCACTACCTTGGGCAGTATTACTAATACTGATGGTCAGTTTACAATTACCGCCATACCAATCGGATCGTATCAACTAATTATTTCTGGAGTAGGCTATCAAACCCAACAACGTTCGATCGAGGTGGGTAACAACCAGACTGCGCAACTGAACATTAACGTACGGGAAAGCTTAACCCAGTTGCAGGAAGTAGAAATTACCGGCCGGAAGGAAACGACCTACCAGAACAAGGTTTCTTTTATTGGGTCTAAAACCGCCACGCCACTCAAGGATGTACCCCAATCGGTCAGCTACGTCACGAAAGAACTGATTCTTGATCAGGCGGCCTTTCGGGTCAACGATGTGGTGAAGAACATGAGTGGCGTTAATCAATTTTCATTCTACAACGACATTACCATTCGGGGCTTTCGGGTGGCGGGCCAGCGTAACTCGGGCAACCTTATTAACGGAATGCGCGCATTTACCAGTTTCTGGAAGCAACAGCTTATCCCCCATATTGAGCGAGTAGAAGTAATTAAAGGACCCGCTTCGGCTCTATTTGGCAATGCTTCGCCGGGTGGGGTGATTAACCGAGTCACCAAAAAACCACTGGAGGAATCTCGGCAGTCAATTACTACTTCCGTAGGCAGTTTTAGCACACTTCGCACCTTGGCCGATTTTACCGGACCAATGACTGAAGATGGCAAGTTACTCTACCGCCTCAATTTGGGCTACGAAAACGCCGATAGCTTTCGCGATCTACAGTACGATAAAAATATGGTAGTAGCTCCATCGTTCTCATTCTTACCTAATGATGATACCCGACTCAATATCGATGTTGTCTACCAAAATTCGGAAGGGCGCCTGGACCGGGGGCAAGCCGTGTTTGGTGACGGTGATTTATTCTCCGTACCCACTACCAAGGCCTTAAACGCTGCCAATGATTTTTTGAAAGAGGAAAACCTCAATGCCACTTTATCATTTCAGCATCAGTTTACAGATCGCATCAAGTTTAATAGTGTATACTTGCACTCCAACTACCGCGAAGATTTACTAGAACACCGCACTGCTAACACCTTCGCTACGCTGGGCAACGGCAGCCTTGATCCTGAACAAGTGGCTATGCGGGTATTTATTCGGAAGCGGAACTGGAGCAACGACAACTTCAATAATTATCTAACGCTAGACTTAAAAACTGGTCCGCTAGAACATCAATTACTGATTGGCTACGATTACTTCCGTCAGACCCTAAAGCCGGGTGGTTCACAGTTACAAGCAAGGGGCTACCTATCAGCCGATAGAACCAGAGCAATTAGAAGCTTTAATCCTGATAATGCCAGTGAGTTTGCCCTAGACGAAAGTGGCAACCCTATTCCAAATGTGCCCCACTTCGACCTCACCGACCCGGCAGCCAATCAGTTGCGCGATATGAGCGATTATATCTATCAAACCAACATTTTCGCCCAAAGTCTGCTGCATAATCACGGCATCTATCTACAGAACCAAGTAACCTGGGGCGCGCTAAAGTTCTTACTCGGACTGCGACAGGAGTTCTTCATCGACGAGCTTAATTACCGCACCGATGAGGAAGAACGGGTGAGTCAAGATGCCTTTATTCCCCGTTTAGGACTGGTTTATGAGCTTAATGAGCGCGTTAATTTGTACGGTACCTACGTAGAGGGCTACCAACCTCAAACCGCCAGTGTCATCAATAATCCTCTGGCGGGTGGGCCATTTGATCCGCTCACCAGTGACTTAATAGAATTGGGGGCAAAAACTCAGTGGATGGATGACCGGCTGAGTGCTACTCTGGCGGTGTACCGGTTACGACAAAACGGTGCGCTGTACGATGCTAATGATCCGGTCAATCCCGACCGACTGGTGCAGATTGGGGAAGAAATATCACAGGGAGTAGAGGTAGATGTCACCGGACAAATTCTACCCAACTGGAGCATTGTCGCCAACTACTCCTTCAACGATGCAGTAATTACTGTGAGCGACGATGAAACCGAAGAAAACCGCCAGAAGCCTAATGCCCCCCGCCACGCAGGTAACCTGTGGACTAAATACATGATTGATCAGGGAGCACTAAATGGACTGGGAGTAGGAATAGGCGTTAATCTAGTAACCGAGCGTTTTGGCTCCATTGTACCTACGGGGCAAAATCCACCACTATTTCCGGGCTACGAATTGGTGGATGCCGCGGTGTACTATCAAGTAGATAAGTTTCGTATTCAAGTAAATGTGAATAATCTACTGGATAAAACGCATTGGGTAGGTGGTTACGATTATATCCGGGCTTTCCCTGGTGCTCCCCGTAACGTAATGACGACTGTTTCTTATACTTTTTGATTATGATTAAAGTAGATCGGAAAAAGCTATTTCAGATTCATAGCTGGATTGGTATCAAGCTCAGCGTACTGTTCTTTATTGTGTGCTTTTCCGGTACGTTGGCTACTTTGAGTCACGAGATGGACTGGCTGTTTATTCCTGAAATACGGGCTAATCCAAAGGGGGCTAATTCTCAAGTTGAATTGGCTTCTCGTAATCAAATGGCGGATAATGTTCACTCGGCTTATCCCGAAGGGAAGATTGTTTATTGGCAAACCCTGGAAGAGCCTTATCTGTGCAATATTATTCACCTGATGCTGGACGGACACCGCCGCTACGTATTTGCGAATCCCTACACTGGCGAAGTACAGGGAATGGCGCATCTTACTTTTCAGCGGTTCTTCCGTGATTTGCACTACTATCTTTTCATCCCGTTCCAATTTGGCCACTTTACAGTATTAATCTTTGGGTTTATGCTGTTGGTCTCGTTGCTAACTGCACTACTGTTTTATAAGAAGTGGTACCGTAAGCTATTTGAACTGAAGACAGGACGCGGTGCCATTGTATTTTTCCGCAGCTTGCATCGGTTGGTGGGAGTTTGGTCAGTGCCGTTCACGATCTTATTTTCAGTAACCGGAATCTGGTACTTTGTAGAGAGGGCTAATGTAGGTGGCGTATCCGATATTGCAAATACCGTAGCGCCTCCATTGGTTGAACCAATTGCTGACTCGTTAGCTTTCGTCAAAATACAGCGCACTATCGACTACGATCAGGCAGTAAAGGTAGCACAACAAGAAATTGAGGGGTTAGCGGTTAAGGACATTCTTCCTCCAGCCAACGCTACTTCAGCTTTGTACCTTACTGGAAAAAGCAGTGAGCCGCTGGTGCGCAACCGAGCCAATCGGGTCTACCTACACCCTATTACTCTTGAGGTGTTAAAAGTCCAGCGAGCCTCCGCCCTGCCTACGGTTACTTGGCTCAATGATATTGCCGACCCACTGCACTTTGGCAATTGGGGCGGGCTGGTCACTAAAATTATCTGGTTCTTGCTGGGCTTAGGCATTTCTTCACTCGTGCTTACCGGTATCTGGATTAGTCAGAAGCGTAAAGTAAAAGGGGCAGTTCGGATTCGGGCACAAAAAATGGGACCTTGGAAGTACGTGAACTGGACGGTGTACGGAGTGATGCTAGGGTTTATGTATACTTTATTAGTCACCCAATACCAAGCTTCGTTCACCGTCCTGCTACTCATCACTATCGGCTGGATGATTTTTATCGGTACGGCATGGTACATATTTGAGTATCGCCTTCCAAAGGTAGCTAAAAAAGAGTTACTTTCTCATGCTTAGCGGATCAGCCAAAATACTTCCGGTTCATCTCAACTTCTCGTTGAAAAACGCAATTGTTCTTTCCCAGGCTAGCTTTGCCGCTTCAGGATCGTAGCGAGGGGTGGTATCATTGTGGAAGCCGTGATTAGCATCCGCGTACATATGAGCTTCATATTGTTTGCTGTGCTTTTTTAAAGCCGCTTCGTACTCCGGCCAGCCTTCATTGACGCGTTTATCTAGCTCACCAAAATGAAGTAGTAACGGAGCTTGAATCTGAGAAACTTCGTCAGCTTCAGGCTGGCTTCCGTAAAAAGGAACGGCGGCATCTAGCTCCGGTACGCGTACCGCCATCATATTGGAAATCCAGCCCCCGAAGCAGAAACCTACTACGCCTACTTTTCCGGTGCAATCGGGGTGCTCATTCAGATAGTCGTGTGCGGCAATAAAGTCTTCTAACATCTCATCGCGATCTCGCTTCCGTTGCAACTCCCGTCCTTCGTCGTCGGTACCCGGATAACCGCCTAGTGGGGTCAACGCATCAGGAGCCAGGGAAATAAATCCGGCCAGGGCCGCACGACGGGCTACATCTTCAATGTGAGGATTCAGCCCTCGATTTTCGTGCACTACCACAATTCCGGGTAGCTTATTACTGGCATTAGTTGGTTTGGAAAGTAGCCCTTTTATGGTTCTTCCGCCCTTCGGCGATTCGTACTCAATAAATTCTGATTTCAGCCGAGGATCATCCTGCCGTACCTGGACCTTATCCCGATAGTTCGGCATAATAAAGCTAAGTAACGAGGGTAACGTCAAACCACCTACCGCGTAGGCTGATAGTTTTTCCATAAACTGACGGCGTTCCAGGCGGTTGTGCGCGTAGTCATCGTAAAGGTCAAACACTTCCTGGCTAATGTCTTCTTTTCTGATTTCTTTCATAGTTGATATAGGGTAAGTATGGTATTGAGTTTTTTTAGCTGAGAAATTTATTTGAGAACTCATCCCGAAAGGCTCTGCCTAGGGGTATAACTAGTGCATCGCCCAAGTATAGTTGATTGCCAGCTACTTTGGTGATCTTGGCGGAATTAACGATGTACGATTTATGCACCCGAACAAACTGGTTACCGTCTAATGTATTCAACCAATTGCGGAGAGGTTCAGACGATAGCAATTTTCGACCGGGAGTAAATAGCTCGGTATAATCTGCGTCGGATTTGATGTAGATAATATCGTCTACCGCCACTTTGATATGCTCGTAGCCCGACTTAATAAATATTTCCCGAGTGCTAAGCGTTTGTTTGGGTGGTACCGTTGTTTTCTGCCCTGCCAGGTCTGGCAACGAAACCTTAGAAACGGCTTTTACAAAGCGCTGGAAGGAGAAGGGCTTTAGTAGATAATCTACCACATTAAACTCATAGCTCTCCAGCGCATAATCAGTAAAGGCTGTAGTTAAAATGACCGGCGGCAGATTAGCGCTGGTTTTTAGCAGGTCCATACCCGACATTTTGGGTAAGTGAATATCTAAGAATATCAGATCTATGAGTTCTAATTTTAAGTAGTCTATCGCCTGGATGGCATCCGAAAACGTGGCCTTCAACTCCAGTGAGCCAATATCTTCAATATATTTTTTCAGAATTCGCTGAGCCGGAGGTTGGTCTTCAATAATGATACACTTCATGCCGGACTCGTTTCGTTAATTGCATCGATAAACATACTTCGTACTGATTTTCAGTTTCTTCAATAGTTAGCTGATGGGCATTTGGATAAAGAAGCTGTAGCCGCTTTTTAACGTTCGCTAATCCGATTCCGCTCGCTAGATTGTCAGTATTAGTATCTACGCTAAAGTTATTCCGGCACCAAAATTCCAGTGTACCTTCTTCTGAAAGTTGGATACCAATGTCAATCCAGATGTTTTCTGACTGCCCCGATTGACTATGTTTAAAAGCGTTCTCAATAAATACAATTAGAATTAGCGGGGCAATTTGGTAGTCAGATTGGGTAGTTTGGGCAGTAAAGTTTACCACTCCTCGCTCTTCAATCTGGAGCTGGCTGAGTTGGGTAAAATTCTCTAACTGCTTAATTTCTTTAGCCAGTGGCACTAGCTTTTCCTTACACTCATACAGCATATAGCGTAGTACTGAACTTAGCTTCAGAATAATTTCTGGCGTTTGGGGCGAGTAGTCAATGGCGTACGAATAAAGGTTGTTTAGATTGTTGAACAAAAAATGGGGATTGATCTGAGATTTTAAAAACTGCAACTCGCTCTCCTGCATGGCAGCTTTTAGTTCATCTACTTCTCGCTGCTTCATTACGGCATCCCAAGCAAACTTAAACCCAGACAATACCGTGATAACCGGAAGCACTCCCCATAAACTAAAAAACACTCCCAGAAATCGTTGGCCCCTAGTGTCCGGGAAGTATACTTGTTCTATTACTGCCTCTTCCAAAAAGATAACCATAGCAATTACCACAACCACGTAGGCGATGAATAGCAAATGTTTTTTCTGGTACAGAAACCGGGGTAGTAAGAGATAATTAATGACAAAAGCTGCGACGGCGTAGGTCAAAAAGAACACTACCTGATAAGACTCAATTTGAGGGTTGTGCCGATCGTAGGAGTAAAAAACAAATACCACCCCATGCAGTAGCACTTGAAATAAAATTTCTTTGCGAGGTAATGGTGAAACAAAATTCTTAGACGGCATCTTCCCAATATAATCATTAAGTCAGTTCAGGGTCAACCTAAAAAGACGAACTACATTTTTATTACCCTCAACGTCAGTTTCCGACCGGTCAACTAAAATTATGCTGTTGATCGGATAAGTTAGGTCGTTCACCGATTTTATTTATCGCCACACTGCAATTCCCCGTACTTAGCATTATAACGTCGCTACTATTTGATTTTACATCTATGACTAATTATTTCAAGTTTATATTTTTTCTATTCAGTACAGTTTTGAGTGTAAGTGTTGTCATTGCTCAAGATAAAGGGGTGAGTATTTCCGGAACTATCCAAGATGAAGCCAGTCAACAGCCGGTGGAATTTGCTACCGTAATGGTAGCCGATAAAGACAGTGGAGAAGCCCTCGCGGGTACCACCACCGGGCCCGACGGAACATTTATACTAGATAGTAAATCAACCAATATTTATGTAGAAGTAAGTTTTATTGGTTACAAATCTCGCACCTTCCGGGATATTGATATTGTCAACGGGAAAGCTGATTTGGGATCTATCCAACTGACCGAAGATAGTCAAGCCCTGGATGAAGTGGTGGTCCGAGGTGAAAAGTCACGTACCGAATTTAAGCTGGACAAGCGGGTATTCAATGTAGGGCAAGATTTAACCAGTGCCGGAGCGAGTGCCCTGGAAGTGCTCAATAACGTTCCTTCAGTTAATGTGAGCATCGAGGGGCAGATCAGCCTGCGCGGTAGTGCCGGAGTACAGATACTGGTTGATGGAAAACCTTCGGTACTGGCCGACCAGCAGAGTAACGCCCTTGGTACCATTACCGCCGACATGATCGAGAGCATTGAAGTGATTACCAACCCTTCGGCCAAGTACGAAGCGGAGGGAACGTCAGGGATACTGAATATCATACTAAAAAAAGAAGAGAAACGCGGCCTGAACGGGTCAGTTTCACTGAATACGGGAATTCCGGATAATCATAGCATCGGGGTTAGCTTAAACCGGAGGACCGAAAAATTTAATTTGTTTACCCAGCTAGGGGTAGGCTACCGCTCAATTCCTGAGTTTGGGGAGACGATTAACCGCGACCGAATTAATAATACCACCGTTACCAGCGACGGTACCGAATACCGCAACGAAACCTTTTACAATGTAATCCTCGGTACCGATTATCATATTGATGATTATAACGTCATTACGCTATCGGGTAACTTTGCTTACGAGGTTGAGAGCCAACCGTCGGAGTACAATTTCAGCCTATTTGATGAGAATGATGCTGTGGTATCGGAGTGGAACCGGCGAGAAGCTACCGAAGCGACCAACCCTAAGTGGCAGTACGAACTTCAGTACGCCAAAGAGTTTAAGAATAATGAAGATCACCAACTCTTATTAAGTGCAACCGGAAGATTTTTTGGAAAGGATCAAGCTTCAGAATTTACGAATACTACCACCTTAGGCGAAAGTTTCAATAATGATCAGCAAACCGAAACCGAGTACCAGCAGGCTGACTATACCTTTAAGCTGGATTATACGAACCCCCTGAGTGAAAAAGTTACCATAGAAACGGGGACACAGTACGTGATTAATGACGTAGGTAATGATTTTACCGTACGGGAATTTCAGGATGGTAATTTAGTAACGATTGAAGAATTGACTAATAACTTTGAATGGAATCAGAAAGTACTGGGTGTTTACGGTACTGGGGCTTTTGAGGACGAAAAGTGGGGCGTAAAATTAGGGCTAAGGGTAGAAAATACGGACTTAAGCACCCTGCTAACCAATACGAACGAATCTAACAATCAGAATTTTACGAACATGTTTCCTACGTTCCACACGTCGTATAAGCTGACCGAAAATATATCTATGCAGGGCGGGTATTCCCGAAGGATTTACCGGCCCCGGCTGTGGGATTTAAACCCGTTTTTCAATATCCGAAACAACTTCAATATTCGCGTAGGAAACCCTGACCTGCTACCGGAGTACACCGACTCTTACGAGATTACTAGCATTTTTAATATGGAAAAAGCCTCCATTAATACTAGCGTTTACCACCGCTACACCACCGATGTAGTTGAGCGGGTGTCTACCTTTGAGAATAATGTGAACACCACCATGCCAATGAACATTGGTACCGACCAAACCACCGGATTTGAGTTCAATGGCGAATATAGTCCTACAAATTGGCTCAAACTAAACGGAGACTTTAACCTCAACTATTTCGTCCGGGAAGGTGAATTTCAGGACCAGACATTTGACTTTTCCGGTGACCGGTGGTCATCTCGGCTAACTTCTAAAATTGCCTTACCCGCTAACTTCGATCTGGAACTAATTGGCAACTACCAATCGGGTTTCCAAACGGTGCAGAGCGAGGTTTCTGGCTTTGCTTTTGGCGATGTGGGTTTACGGAAAAAAATGCTAGATGGCAGAGCTGTTGTCAACTTCAGTGTTCGCGATGTGTTTGCTTCCCGCATCCGGGAAAACGTTATTAATCAACCCGAATTTTATCTGTATAGCTTTGAACAGCGCGGGCGATTCATTACGCTAGGGTTCAGCTACGGCTTTGGCAAGGGCGAGGCCATGACTTACTCTGGAGCAAGAAGAAGGTAGGTTGTTCTAGCTCATCTACAACATTGGCTTCATTATCAACAATTAATCGGTTTTTTTGGTAAATTCAGCCATGCAATCACTCACCCAAGCTACTCTAGTTTTCATACTGGTTCTTATTAGCTTCCACTCTTTAGTCGCTCAAGATCAACCGATTCAAATTACTGGAAAGGTAGTAGAAAGTGGCAGCCGTCAGCCAGTGGAGTACGCTACTGTGACGGTAAAAATGGTGAATGACGATAGTATGGTTGACGGAACTACCACCGCAGCAGATGGTACTTTTACTTTATCTACTGCCACTTCTGAAGTCTATCTGGAGATCAGTTTTATTGGGTTTGAGACTCAGATCATCTCCGACCTAAAAATCAGAAATGGTAAAGCTGAAATGGGTACGATCACCGTTAGTGAAGATGAGCAAACGCTGGAAGAAGTTGTAGTACGAGCTGAGAAATCGCAGACGGAGTTTAAACTGGATAAACGAGTTTTTAATGTCGGTCAGGATTTGAGCAGCACCGGAGCGAGTGCACTGGAAGTACTAAATAACGTACCCTCGGTCACGGTGAATATTGAGGGGCAAGTACGGTTAAGGGGTAGTGGCGGAGTGCAAATACTAATCAACGGCAAACCCTCCGTATTGACTAGCGAAGGAGGAAATGCTTTAGGAACGCTCACGGCCGACATGATTGAACGGATTGAGGTCATTACCAATCCTTCGGCCAAGTACGAAGCGGCTGGTACCGCGGGTATCATTAATATTGTAATCAAGAAGGAGGAGAAGCGAGGTTTTAACGGGTCGGTCACGCTAAACACGGGAGTCCCTAATAACCACAGTTTAGGTTTGAGTGTGAACAACCGTACCGAAAAGTTTAACCTCTTTAGTCAGCTAGGAGTGGGGCACCGAACCTTTCCACAACAATCCCGAACCATTAACCGTGATTCAGAAAACAATACTACCGTTAGCAGTGAGGGTGAAAGCGATAAAAATGAAACATTCTTTAACATCATTCTTGGTACTGACTACCACATCAATTCCTACAACGTAATCTCGCTCACCGGACATTTTGCCTACGAACTAGAGACCGAGTTTTCCGATACTGATTTCACCTTTTTAGATGTTGCCAAATCAGTGAGTTCAATTCAGAATCGGGATGAAGAGACGGAGGCAGTAAATCCCAAGTACCAGTACGAACTTCAGTACAAGAAAGACTTTCCCGATAATGAGGAGCATACTTTGCTGTTCAGTGCCTTAGGTAGTTTTTTTGGTAAAGATCAATCATCAGAGTTTATCAATAGAAACTTATCAAATAAAGAAATCTCTAATCGGCAACGTACTCGCACCGATTTTTTGGAGAGCGAGTATACCTTCAAGCTGGATTACACTCAACCGTTTAATGAACATCTGACATTAGAAGCTGGGGCTCAGTACGTAATTACCGATGTTACCAACGACTTTGCGGTAAGTAACTCAGAAAGTAACGAGTGGGTAGAAGATCCCAGCCTGACTAATGTTTTTGACTACGACCAGAAAGTACTAGGGGTGTACGGCACCGGAGCCTACGAAGGGGATCGGTTTGGAATCAAATTGGGTCTACGCTTAGAGAATACTGACTTACGGACACTGCTGGTCAATACTGATGGAGGAAACGTTCAGCAATTTACTAATCTGTTTCCCAGCGGTCATACATCGTACAAAGTATCGGACAACTTCTCAATGCAAGCGGGATATTCCCGACGAATCTACCGGCCCAACTTGTGGGATCTGAACCCATTCACCAATATTCGTAACAACTTTAGTGTCAGCACCGGTAATCCACTGTTGTTACCCGAATTCACCGACTCCTACGAAGTTACCAGCATTTATGATCGCGATAAGTTCTCGTTTAACGTAGCGGTCTATCATCGCTATACAACTGACGTTATTGAGGAAGTTGCCACATTTGAGATTGTTCCAGCCCTTGATGAGGATAGCAAAGTAAGTCAAACTCGTCCTGAAAACATTGGAACCAATAATAGTACGGGGGCCGAGCTTAATGCCAAGTACAACCCCGTAGACTGGTGGTCGGTAAACGCTGACTTAAACTATAACTACTTTAGCCGGGAAGGAGAATTTGAATCGGTTTCCTTTGCTTTCACCGGCGACCAATGGTCGGGTAGGTTAACTAACAAGTTCAAACTACCCGCTGATATTGACTTCGAGTTCATCAGTAATTATCAGTCGGGCTACGTTACG
>NZ_JBARYM010000924.1:0-2529 GCF_049647865.1 Tunicatimonas sp.
CAAAGTAGTCCCATCAGCGTAGGCTTTCTTAGCAATCTTAGCAGCATTCTCATAACCAATGTGCGGATTTAGGGCCGTTACTAACATCAGCGAATTATTCAAATTAGCGTCAATAATTTCTTGGTTAGGTTCAATGCCCACTGCGCAGTTATCATTGAACGATTCGCAAGCATCTCCTAGCAGTCGAGCTGAAGTGAGTAGATTGTAAATCATCATGGGTTTAAACACATTTAATTCAAACTGGCCATTCATCCCGCCTACACTGATTGCGGTATCATTCCCAATCACTTGGGCGCATACCATTGTTAGTGCTTCGCATTGTGTTGGATTCACCTTACCTGGCATGATAGAAGAACCCGGCTCATTCGCGGGAATCAGAATTTCACCAATCCCACAGCGAGGTCCCGAAGCTAGCATCCGAATATCATTTCCGATCTTCATCAAACTCACCGCTAGTTGCTTTAATGCTCCCGATGTTTCTACAATAGCATCATGAGCCGCCAGGGCTTCAAATTTGTTTTTGGCCGTTACAAACGGATGACCGCTAAATTCAGCTATTTTCTCAGCCACCATTTCATCGTATCCCTGCGGTGTATTCAACCCGGTGCCTACCGCGGTTCCACCCAACGCTAATTCTGATAGATGCGCGAATGTATTTTTTACAGCAGCTATCGCATGATCTAGTTGAGCAACGTAGCCACTAAACTCATGTCCTAACTTTATTGGCGTAGCATCCATAAAGTGCGTTCGCCCAATTTTCACAATGTCTCCGAATGATTGTACTTTCTCGTCTAACGTATTTCGTAGTTTTTCTACCTTAGGTAAGGTTTGCTCCACAATCATCGTATATGCGGCAATATGCATTGCAGTTGGGAAGGTATCGTTAGACGATTGCGACTTATTCACGTCATCGTTCGGATGGATTTTCTTCTTCTCATCAGCTAATTTACCTCCGGCTAATACGTGAGCACGATTCGCAACTACTTCGTTCACATTCATATTACTCTGAGTACCTGACCCCGTTTGCCAAACTACTAACGGAAACTGATCATCTAGCTTACCCGATAGTATTTCATCGCACACCTTTGAGATCACATCAGCTTTTTCTTGATCCATTACCCCTAAAGCGGTATTTGTTTGGGCGGCTGCCTTTTTCAAAATAGCGAAGGCATAAATCACCTCCAGAGGCATCTGCGTGGCAAGGCCACCAATTTTAAAATTCTCTTTAGAGCGTTGCGTTTGAGCACCCCAATATTTGTCAGCAGGTACTTGTACCTCGCCCATTGTGTCTTTTTCAATACGATAATTGCTCATATTCATGGTTGGTAGTGTTTGAAGTTGTGTTAAAACAAATTTAAAAAAAAATAGGTATCGACTATTTATGAGTAAGTTAGTGGTATGTAGGGTATCGATAGAAACTTTCGCTATTCGTGCAAAAATGCTTAATATCCGACAAAGCTAACATTAATCGTTCGTACTCACCTTCATAATTATTAACGTAGCCAATCGTTATTTGTCATTAGTTTATAGACTATTTATGAACGAGCTGGGGGAAAATAAGAATGAACGAAAGGTTGGTGATCGGTTGTTACGTCTTATTTATTCTATACTAGTTGTGATATGAAGAAGAACTATCGTAAGCCAACCCAACGTACCGAAAAAGCAGCGGATCAGCCCAATGAACTTATGCGACTCAATCGTTATATTGCTAACGCTGGAGTCTGCTCGCGTCGAGAGGCTGATAAGTTAATTGAGGGTGGTCAAATTAAAGTGAATGGAAAGGTGGTTACCGAGTTAGGCACCAAAGTGAAACGTTCGGATAAGGTAAAGTATCAGGGGAAAGTGCTGAATCCAGAAAAATTGGTTTATGTGCTTCTGAACAAGCCAAAGGATTTTATTACCACTACGGATGACCCTCAGGACCGTAAAACGGTAATGCAGCTAGTAGCCAATGCGGCTGAAGAACGGATCTACCCAGTAGGACGCTTAGATCGCAATACAACTGGCTTATTGTTACTTACTAACGATGGAGAATTAGCTGAACGGCTTACCCACCCCTCTTACGAAATACAGAAGCTATATCAAGTAGATATCAATGAACCAATCACCGACGAGGATTTTATTAAAATTGAGAATGGTGTAGTTTTGGAAGATGGCGCAGCTCCGGTAGATGAAATAGGATTAGTTGGCCCAGAACGAACTAGCTTAGGAATTTCTTTACATATTGGCCGAAACCGGATTGTACGCCGCATATTTGAGCATTTAGGTTACGAAGTTATTCGTCTTGACCGAGTAATGTATGCTGGATTAACCAAAAAAGATCTGTCTCGAGGAAAGTGGCGTTACCTAAACAAGGCCGAACTAATAAAAATTAAGCATCTGGGTCGGAAAAAATAGTTACTCAACCTGTGTAAACAGAAAAGGAGGGCACATCAATTGTGAACCCTCTTTTACTACACTACACAACCTAACCTAAATCTTCAATGCTTTGCGGTTCGGAAGGAAGGTAAAGGAGGGGTCATCTAAGCG
>NZ_JBARYM010000925.1:0-3867 GCF_049647865.1 Tunicatimonas sp.
CTCCTGAACCTAATGATCCTACTCAAATTATAATAACTCAGGAGTATCCCTCTTCACTACTAGCCACCGATACGGTGGTATGCGCGAACGAACCGTTCCTGCTAACCACTACAAGCGCTATTGCGCAACCCTTTTACTGGACAGGACCCGACGATTATTACTCAGAGGAAAATCAGCCGGAAACTATCCTTGCTAGTTATGACAGCGCCTACTACTACTTGCACCGGCAGGTAGCGGGCTGCGAAGTAGTCGACTCAATATTGGTCCAGACCCTACCAGTGCCTGCCGTAGTGCTAGCTGCTGACACTACTATTCGGGTGGGAACTTCCGTTGAACTGGCGCCCAGCACCGAAGCATCTTCTTCACTCATTTATCGCTGGACACCGGTAGAGGGATTATCCTGTGCTGACTGTATTAATCCGGTAGCTACGCCACTAGAGAGCGTCACTTATCAGCTAACGGTTGAAAACCAATTGGGCTGCACCCGAACTGCCTCCGTCAGCTTAGAAGTGATTGAGAATGAACCGGTGCCCGAGGTGCCCGAGGTGCCCGAGAAAGTTCGTATTCCCAACGCTTTTTCTCCTAACGACGATGGGTTAAACGATGTGTTTTTTCCGGTGGTTCAGCCCGGGGTTGAATGTCAGAAGTTGGAGATATACAACCGCTGGGGTGAGCTGATCTTCCAGCAACTTGATTTTCCTCCTAATCAGGAAGAATACGGCTGGAAAGGCTTTTACCAAGGCCGACGGCTTGACCCAGGTACCTATACTTATCGGTTGCTTGCTAAAGATCAGCAGGGGGAGCAGCTGACCTATTCGGGCAGAATTCGACTAATCCGGTAGATTTGGCCAATAAGAGTCCTCTTTAAGTAGATTTGAGAAAGTTAATCTGGGGCATCTTGCATAGAAAAAAGGGATATGCTATATAACGTCTACCGAAATGTTGATGAATGGCTCTTAAAAAGCGGTAGTAGCAATTCGCAATAATAGCTACCACCTGCCTCTGATCGATCAATACCTAAACGGGCGTTAAGTACACTATTGCTTAGCATAAAAAAATCAAACTCAACTTATGAAACACCTGATCATCAGGTAAGGCTAACGCTTTTTATTCGCTAATTTTACAAATAAGACATTTTTAAAAAACAGCGCAGAAATTTGCCATTATTGCACATATTCAAAGTCGTATTATTATTATTTTATTACCTAGTTCCTTTTCTTTGTAATTTAACCTTCGTTTATTTGTAGCTTCCTTTTTGTTGATTTAGTTGTCTAGCTGTTGTAGGCAAAAATTTTTAGTGTAGTAGACGTGCGAATAACCAACCTAATTTTTTTGTTCTTCTTGGTCTGTTTGGGTTCATGTATCCCTAACGAAAAGCTGGTATACTTTCCTAGTCCGGAGTTCAATACTGTTACGGCTACGCCTAAGTTCAATAGCCAACAGCGGTATAAGATACAGTCGCGAGACGTTTTGTCGATTAGAATAAAGACCTTAGATACTGAAACCGAGTCGTACTTTAATATTCAGTCGGAGAATGGATTTCAGCAGCTAAACCCAGCCGGATTATACATTAACGGGTATTCGGTTAGCTCGAGCGGCATGATTACTATTGCGGAGATTGGTGATATTAAGGTGGGGGGGTACACATTGGAAGAAGCTGAGGACATAATTCGGGAAGCAATAAGCAGCTACATTACCAATGCTACTATTTTAGTCAAACTTGTGAGCTTTAAGATTACCGTACTGGGGGAAGTGAACCAACCGGGTTATTACTACGTATTCAATGAGCAAGCTAATGTGCTGGAGGGGCTGGGGCTAGCGGGTGATTTAACCGACTTTGGCAACCGAGAAAATATAACGCTGATTCGGCAGACTGATCTGGGTACCGAAACAATCTTGCTGAACCTGAAAGACCCGGAGCTACTCACTTCAAAATACTACTTTTTGCAGCCTAACGATGTGCTGTACATACAACCGCTTCGGGCCAAGGCAACCCGTAATAATATTAGCACATTTGCTATATTAAGCGTATTGTTCGGAGCCATTTCATCAACGGTATTATTACTAGACTATTTAACGGGTAACTAGGTATGAAAAATATTCCGGAAGAAGAGTTTATCGATATTAGAAAAATCTTAAACCAAGTACTTAGTAAGTGGTACTACTTTGCGGCTTCGCTGTTCCTCTGTTTGGTTTTAGCGTACGTGCACCTCAAGACCACTCCCAAGCAGTACGAAGTGCAGGCTACTCTACAGTTAGAAGACCAAAGTATTAACGATAACAGCCTAGGGCGCGAACGGTTCATGGGGGGCGGGTTAGGTCTGCTATCCGGGAGTCCTCAGTTAGCCGATGAAATCGGCGTTCTTTCGTCTTACTCTATGGTGCGGAGAGCCATTCAGGAGCTAGACTTTACAATGAGCTACTTTCAGTACCCGGACAATTGGCTACTGGGGGGAAGGATGGGGCAGGAAATATACCGATCTGGTTTTCGGGTGCTCCCCACTGAGGGTCGTCCTCAGCTAGTGGGGGTCGCTGTTCACGTTAGCTTTCCCGATACCGCTCACTATCGGGTGGAAGTAGAAGCCGATGAGGCTAACCTATTTGACCTTGCCCAACAGAAAACGATTCAGGAGAAGCTAGCGGTTGATATTGATGAAACCCTACCGATCAATCAACCTTTTCAGTCGGACATGCTGAGCTTTCGTCTGTTCTTAGACTCCGGGTACGTAATTCAGGAAGATCAGCATTACTCCTTTCGGATCAATACACTTAATGGCTTAGCTCAAGCGTACGCGGGCAAGCTAGACATTACCCCAATCTCAGAAGAGTCAAGTATTGTTCAACTAAAAACCGAAGGAAGGGTACCAGAGAAAGAGAAGGACTTCATCAATACGTTGGCTAACATGTACATACAGTACGACCTAAGTAAGAAGAATCAGCTAGGACTGAGGGCTATTGAGTTTATTGATAGTCAGTTATCCACGGTGTATGATTCACTACAGTTGGTAGAGGGTAACTTAGAGTCGTTCCGGGCCTCAGATCAGATCATTAATATTAGTACAACGTCTCAGAACTTAAATGAACAACTTCAGGAATTAGAGGCGCAACAAGCTGAGTTAAAGGTACAACAGCAGTACTACCAGTACACTTCCAATTACCTTCGTAACAACGAAGAGGTAACCGATGTGGTGGCCCCCTCTTCGGTAGGAATCACCGATCCGCTGCTTAACAATTTGCTACAGGAGCTATCGGTTATGAGTCAAGAAAAGGTAGAAAAGGCCTACAGTTCCGGTGAAAACAACCCGGTACTGCGGGTGCTGGATGGTAAAATTAGAAACACCAAGGCGGCACTTGTTGAGAACATGGACAACCTGATAAATTCTAATCAGATTGCTATCAAAGAAAATCAACGTCGTATTAATCGGTTAGAGGCGCAACTAAATAAGCTGCCCGAAAGTGAGCGTAACCTGATTGCTATAGAGCGAAAGTTCTCCCTTAATGATAATATATACAACTACTTGCTAGAGAAGCGCGCTGAAGCTGGCATTGCTATCGCCTCTAACCTACCCGATAAAAGTGTGATTGATGAGGCCCGGGTGATGGGTGGTGGACCCGTTGCTCCTAAGCCAACCACTATTTTAGTACTAGCATTATTAGCCGGACTAGGCATACCGATAGCACTTATACAAGGCATCAACTTTTTTGATAATAAGGTTAATGATAAGAGTGATCTGGAAGACATACAGAATACTTACGTAGCCGGTCTAATTCCTCGAGCTCCAAAAGGGCAACGGCTGGCTAGCCCTGGTTTGTTATTGTCGGAAGCTTTCCGGTTTTTGCGACTCCAATTAGGTCAAAGCCAGAAGG
>NZ_JBARYM010000926.1:0-2112 GCF_049647865.1 Tunicatimonas sp.
CTATCATGAGTTACAGTTGGTCGTCAGGGAGTTTGATCAACAGTTGAGGAACTGGTCCAAGATTGAAACGGTGGAAGCAGATGAGCTGGTGTACGACAATATTCCGTTAAAAGAAACAATACACCAACTGAAAGACCGGCAGGCAGCGCTTCAGCAACTTTGGCTTCAACGTATCCAAATTGAGTACCGCCGCAATCTTGGTTTATTGGCCCAAAGCGTTGAAAGAACCAACGGCCTAGCTCATCTAAAAAAAATTCGTAATACTACCCGCTACTACGAAGCTACCGCCAGCCAAATTAGTGAGTTTCCTGAGCAGTGGTACGAAAAATCGCAATTTGAAGTGAATGCCATTACCCTGGACATATTTCTTCAGGTGATCAAAACCCGGGTTCAGCAGGAAATGATTGAGTATCGGGAAAAAATGGAGCAGCTACTGACGAAGCATTATTTAGATCCTTTAGCCGAATTGAACGATCAGTTGACCAACCTAGGCAACGTAGAGGTTGATTATGGCCTATCGGATGAAATTATCTTGCAGAAGAACTTAACCGAGTACTACGAAGATATAAACCAACTTATTGAACAGGTTCCGGAATCGATAACCATCTTATACGATGATGTTGATGAGCAGGAAATCGTTTCTGTACCGGTACAGCAGCTAGCCGACTATTGGAACGAAACGACCTTATACCTCCCGCTTCAGGGAAAAGCCATCGAAGCCGATCAGCAACTATTACGCAGTCAGGCGGCCGTGCGGGATATGATCCGGCTGGTCAATCTACAAGCGGAAGGAAGGACTGATACCGAGGATGAACAGGTATGGCGGGATGCTACCCGTTTGGCAGAAAATGAACGAAAGAAAATAGAAGCGATCATTAACTCACTGAACGAAGATATCAAATCCCACCTGCACGAAAGTTTTGCCCAACTATCCATTGATGCTTTTATCATCCAGTCGGGTGAACTATCCAGCATAACCCGGTCGTATCAAAGTCAACGGGTAAAAAATAAGGTAGAGCAGTATCAGGGACGGGTGCAGCAGTTTGTTAGAAAACTAGGCACCAGGCTCCTATACTCTCGTAGTCAGGGAATACTGTTGGCCAAGCGACTGACCGAAGCACAGGAAGACGTACAGTCGCCTACGGCCCGGGTGCTGAGTTTTGTAGAACGGGTAACCCCCTCGCAGGAAGTGGTGCGCTACCTGCCCCTGTATTATCAAAACCTATTCAGCGGTAGATCACAGATTAGCGATGACTTCTGGGTAGACCGGCCCTACGAAATGGGGCTCGCTGAACAGGCAATTGCGCGGCTCCGTCAGGGGTATGCCGGGGGTATATTGCTGTTGGGTGAGCGGAATTCCGGTAAAACCGCCTTGTCGCATCGTATTGGGAAACGCTTCTCGCGTAAAGATGATCGGATCGTTCAGGTATTTCCTACTAGGGCGGGTTCAATCCGGATGAAAGATTTTGTTAAAGAACTTCAGCGGGCTACTGGCAATACCGGTACTGCCGACCAAATTATTCAGCGGGTACCGGCAGGTAGCACTATCATTATTAACGATCTGGAAATGTGGTGGGAACGTAGTGCTGAAGGCTTTAAAGTGGTAGACGAAATAGTACGATTAATCACCAAGCACAGTGGCCACGTGTTGTTTATCGTCAACACCAACCCTTTTGCCTACCATTTAATTGATCTGGTGAACCCCATTGCCGATTACTTCTTAAACATCATTCCGTATCAGTCGTTTGGTACGGAAGAAATTGAGCAGTTAATTTTGTTAAGACACTGGTCGGGTGGGCTTACCTTTGTGCTTAATGAGCGCAGCGAAGATTCACTGTCGGAATGGAAGAAGGTGCAACTTTTTAACGCCTTCTTTGATTATTCCGGCGGAAATCCGGGGGCGGCGCTCAATGCCTGGTTAACCGCTATTGAAAAGAAGGTAGATAAAGAAGTTTACTTAAAGGTTCCCCAGGTACCCGACTACGAGGAACTCCGCGATCTGCCCCACGACTGGACGATACTGATCGTTCAACTACTGTTGCACAAACGGTTATCATTGCCCCGAATGAGGCGGGTTCTCCAGTCCGATACCGCCGCGATCAATACTATTTT
>NZ_JBARYM010000927.1:0-4875 GCF_049647865.1 Tunicatimonas sp.
TCTCCCAACACCCCGGGCAGTTCACGACCCAACGTCAGCATTCCGGTGGTGTTACGCTCGTAGATGTCAAACGAAGCCATCAGGCGGTCGCCAAAGAAGCCTAGGTCTGCTCCGAAGTTCAGCGTAGAAACCTCTTCCCAAGTATAATTGGGCGAAACTAATCCGGGAGGGGTGACTCGCTGCGGACGAACGCCCCCAATGAGGTAGTTGGAAGGTGAAGCACTCATGGTGGCGATGTAGTCGTAAGGACCAACCGCTTGATTACCTAGTGAGCCGTAGGAAGCCCGCAATTTAAAGGTGCTCCAAACATCTTCCAGTGGCTGCATAAAGGATTCCTGGTCGACTCGCCAAGCGGCCGAGGCCGAGGGGAAGAAACCGTAGCGATTACCGTCGGGAAAGCGGGAAGTTCCGTCGTAGCGACCGTTAAATTCTAGAATATACTTATCATCAAAAATGTAGTTCAGCCGATAAAAGTATCCACGAATAGCCCAGTCAAAAATATCTTCGTCTACCGTCGTTTCACCGGTAGCCAACCCGACGGTCGGTAGCGAAGATGATATCACGTTGCTGCGGGCGGCACTAAACCATTCGGAACGGAAGTACTCCTGATTAAATCCGGCAATGGCGGTGAGTTGGTGGCGACCCAGTTGCTTATTGAATGTTCCGTAGATGTTGAACACGGTGTAGTCATCAAAAGTAGTGCTACGATAGGCGTAGTTGCTGCCTTCTTCTCGCACATCCTCCGGGCCGTAGCCGATATTGTAGCGAGTAGTATGATAGTTAAAATTCGTGGCTCCGCGGCGGTAGGTAAAGTCGGTATTTAAGCGAAACAAATCTTGCCAAAGCGACGCTTGAGCGGTGAACCTCGATTGCAGGCTATTGTACTTATCCGTGGTTCTTCCTCCGTCCCGTAACCGGGCTTCCAGACGTCCGGCATCCGTATTGGCCCAGGTTCCATCGGGGTTCACATTCCAATCGGTGGGGTGCAAATCGTAGACATCGGTCATTGAAGAGCGAGTTATATCTCGCCCTCCTATTCTAGCTAAAGGAGCTAACGCCGAAGGATTCTCCCTAATAGTATTGGTTAAGAAGGTGTTATTGCCAATCGTTAGCCAGTCGGTTGGGCGGTAGTCTACCTTACTGCGAAAGCTGAAGCGGTCAAAGAAGTCTTCAGCTACATTCAGCACCCCGTTCTGCCGGTTGTAAGCACCCGAAATGAAGTAGCCCACTTTATCCGTTGATCCGTTAATAGATAGCGCGTGATCTTGGGAGACGGTGTACTCACTTAGAAAGTGATCGATCCAGTTCTGATCGCCCATGTACTCCCACTGGGAATCATCGGTAGGATTGATCCGAACTGGCGCAATATTGGGATCATTGGAACGCTCTCGGGCATACTGATACATCTGGTCGCTGTAGTTTTGGTTGTCCCAAGGCGTATTATTCGTGGATGTTTCCCGTACCCGTAGATAGATGTAGGGATCGGTTACTTTGCGGGGCAGTACCGTAGGCGTGTTCCATGAAAAGTTGTTGGAGTAGCTGAAGTTTACGCCCTCTTGGTTTCCACTTTTGGTGGTAATCAGAATAACCCCAAAAGCTGCTCGCGCCCCGTAAATCGCTGCCGCCGAAGCATCTTTGATCACCGAAATTTCCGAAATGTCCTGGGGGGCAACCCGATTGAGTTCTACCGGATCGGATGGCACTCCATCAATCAGGATGAGTGGATTTCCGCCGTTAATAGAGGTTAGCCCCCGAATGTTAATATTTGCGGCAGCTCCCGGCTCACCCGAAAGGAAGTCAATATTTAAGTTTGGAATAGCTCCTTGCAATCCTTGGGCGGTATTGGAGATAGGTCGACTTTCCAACACCTCCGAATCTATCTGGTCTACTGCCCCAGAAAGATTCACTCTTTTTTGAGTGCCGTACCCTACCACTACAATTTCCTGTAGCTGAGCCACATCTTCGCGCAACATAACATCCAGTTGACTACGATTATTCACGGCTACCTCTTGAGTCGTATAACCAATAAAGGAGTAAACCATACTCGGATTATCACCGCTAACGTTGACTCGGTAGCTTCCGTCTATCTCGCTGATGGTTCCGTTGGTGGTTCCTTTCTGGAGAATAGAAACGCCAACCAGTTCTTCACCATTCTCATCAGTTACTGTACCAGAGACGGTAGTTTGAGCCTGTAAGAAATTTGGGACTAAAAATAGAATACCAACGATCCATGCGTAAAAAATCAATCTCATAAGCGTGCTTGTTTAGGTTAAGCCGCGAATGTAGAAATCATATATTAACTGAAGATGAATGTACAGTTAAGTATACGTTACAAATGTGAAGTTTTAGTTAAGCCAAAAAAAAATAGTCACCTTGTGTAAATAATTTTTAGGGAAGGATTCAAGAAATTATCTACATTACCACGCTTAATAAATATGCATCAGCACTATTAAGTAACAATATAACTTAGCTTAGTTGCTCTCAAAAAGCTGAATAGTATAGTCTAGCAGAGCTTGACTGCCAGAGGCTCCATGTCCAGGAATCACTACTTTTACGTTAGAGTATTTGCTCTTTATCGCTTTTACTGTTTTTGGCCAATCCTCAACGTTAGCATCTGCCAGATTTCCTTTACTTGCATTCATTGTTTTGATCAAACACCCACCAAACAATACGTTTTCGCTAGGAAAATAGCCAACAACATTATCTTTTGTATGACCTTCTCCTAAATACGTAATATGCACCATTTTATCACCAACAATTAACGTCAGCGAATCTTCAAACCCATTGGCAGGACGGTTGAATTCTCGTTCTCTTGCCAATTGTATCGTTCTTTTACTAGCGTAGGAAGGAATATCGTTTTTGTCAAACGCGGGCAACCCTCCCAAGCAATCTTCATGAAAGTGCGTAGGAATAACCGCTTTTATATCAGAATTTAGTTCCTTACTAATCCAATTAATAAGCGCTACCGAGCTGGCATTGTCTACGGGAGTATCAAAAACCACTGCCTCATTTTGGTGGGTCACTACCATTCCGTTGCAAGCTACTCTTCCGAATGATTCGGTATCAAAGAATGAGACATGAACGTACGCATTTTCCGTTACTTGCTTAATTACTAATGCATCCGATTGATACACAATTTGCGAGGTATCACTGGCTTCTTGGCAATTACCAAGCAGCGGAGTAAATGCTGTTACGGAGAGAGCAATATAAAATAGTAGTTTCATCTGTGCTATAAAGGGGGAAACACTAACTCGAGTAAGCTAACAGCTTATTCGCCTTTGTTAAAGAAAGAGCGAAGATAAAACTGCATAATCGTAGAACAAGTGATTATCAGTATTTAGCAAAGAAGCAGTAGAAAACCTACTGTTTGGTGAATCCCGTTTCTATCTAATGAATACGAATAACTAGTTATTGCAGAACTTTAGCGAAAACATCGGGATTAATCATCCATTAGATCATCATCATCCGGTATATCCATTCGCTCCGACTCAGTCATAATGAGATCGCGGAATTGAGGTAGATCGTTCTTAATGATAGACCAAATTGGCTGAAAACCTTTCTCTACAGCATTGTTAAACTTTGCCGCTTTAAATGCATCTAGCACATGATAATCTACATCTGTAAACTGACTAGTAAATTCATCGGATAGCAAAGTGGCTGCCTGACCGATATGTTGAAGATTTTCCATTACCGTTACTCGCACTTCTTCCTCCTGTTCAAAGTCAGGATAATCCATGCCTTGTACGTAGCTTTCAATTTCGCCAATATAGTTAGCGATGTTGTTGATATGATATTGATCTTGTTCGTTCATGTTTCTGATGTTAAAAAATAGTAGAATGATTTACTGTAAAAAGAACCCTACTTACCAGAAGTTGTTTGCTTACTGCGGGATATGCTGGTCTCAAAGCCCTGATCAATTAACAGCCCGTTTCCATCGGCCGAACTGACGGCTAATTCATCGCAGCGTTCGTTTTCCGGAATACCTGAGTGCCCCTTAATCCACTTAAGGGTAACATCGTGTTTGCGGTAGGCAGGAATGAACCGTTTCCAGAGATCAGCGTTTTTCTTACCTTTAAAATTCTTTTTCTGCCAGTTCCAGACCCAGCCTTTATTCACTGCATCGACTACGTACTGAGAATCAGAATAGATTTCTACTACAGTACCCCCTTTTTTCAAAGCTTCTAGCCCTATAATTACTGCTAACAGCTCCATACGATTATTAGTCGTGAGGCGATAACCTTCAGTAAGTTCTTTACGGTGTTTTTTGTACAATAATACGGTGCCGTATCCTCCCCGGCCGGGATTACCTCGCGAAGAACCATCGGTATACATGGTTACCATCTACTGACTGTTGGGTTAATGATGTTTCGTCTTCCTCAGTCCAGCCCAAAAGTAGGGCATCGCTGGTGCTTATCATGCAAATTGAGATTTGACTAATTTAATGGCAATAGCCAATAGAATAATCCCAAATACTTTGCGTAGAATATTAAAGCCTGCTTTGCCAATTTTGTTTTCGAGCCAGACTGAAGATTTAAGGACAATATACACTAAAATTAAATTAATCACGATGCCTACAACGATATTGGGGTAGCTGTAAGCCGCCCGCAAAGAAATTAGTGTAGTCATGGTGCCCGCTCCGGCAATCAGGGGAAATGCCAGCGGAACAATAGTAGCATCAGTTTCGCTCTCGGGATCCGGCTTAAAAATCTCAATTCCTAGCACCATTTCCATGCCGATCAGAAACATAACCAAAGCTCCGGCTATGGCGAAAGAAGCTACATCCAGACCAAATAACCGAAGAATTCGGTCGCCTAGAAACAAAAAACCAAACATAATTACCCCAGAAACCAACGTGGCCTTACCCGACTCAATAGT
>NZ_JBARYM010000928.1:0-2110 GCF_049647865.1 Tunicatimonas sp.
GTCCCCCCGGCAACATTCAGATCGATTTTCTGCATGGGAGCTACCCGAAAAATCAAGTCTTGCCAATTGGTGTTCGGTAAACTTTCGGGATTTTCCAATTCTTCGGGCCAGGTATATTTATATTGTCCCCGGGCTTCAATAGTATTAGGGGCATTAGGATTACCCCCTGTTTCAATCCATCCGTTTTGCGCCGCATCAATTGAGGCCTGAGCGTACTCATAGGAATCCATAACATCAATTCTATCAATAACCTCCTGCAAACCGTAGGAGTAATTTAGGCTAACTTTAGCCTTACCCGACTGGCCGCTTATAGTGGTCACTAATACCACTCCATTAGCTCCCCGAGAGCCGTAAATGGCAGCCGAGGCAGCATCCTTCAGCACTTCAATGGATTTGATGTCTGCCGGATTGAGGATATTTAAGTCATAAGTGGGTAGTGGTATCCCATCTACTACAATCAGAGGGGAGCTATTAGCCGAGATGGAATTGATTCCTCTAATCTGGATAGAAGTAGAACTACCCGGTCGGCCATTTCCATTGAGTACCTGAACGCCGGGTAATTTTCCGTACATCGCTTGCCCCATTTCTACCATAGGACGGCTTTGTAAATCAATATCCATATCGACCGTTCCTTGCGCACCGGTGATGTCTGCTTTCTGTTTGGTGCCGTACCCTACGACTACCACCTCCGAAAGCGATTGAACATCGGCTGAGAGGGTTAGATTAATTGTGGTACGACCATTAATTGCTTCTTCGGTAGTTTCGTAACCTATGGACGAAAATACTAGCGTGGTCACTTCGTCTTCTAAAGTTAGTCGATAGTTACCCTCTATGTCGGTGACCGTACCCGTAGCCGTACCTTTCGCCAGAACATTCACCCCGGGCAAGGGATCACTCGTGGATAAATCAGTTACTTGGCCACTGATGGTCTGGACGATAGTGGATTGCGTGCGTAGAGACTGAGGAGCCTGAATTACGCTGGGGACTAGTTTATGCGATAAGCTTGCCTCTTGGCGAAAAAATTTGTTTTCTAACTTCTTAGGTTGAACTTGCCGAGCCAAGTAAATTACGTACGTATTATCTTCAAAGCGTTTGGCCCGTAACTGGTGGCGTCGAAGCAGCGTGTTCAGATACGCTTCTACATCGGTTGGGGCATCCTTAACCTGAGTAGCTTTCACCGTTTTTCCTTGAATCATGGCGGCGTCGTAGTCAAAGGAAATATTCAGGTTTTGCTCCAGCTTGGTCAGTACATCAATGAGCGACGCTCGCTGATCTTGATGGATAGTTTCCGGAACGGTGTAGGCCATTTGCTGACCCAAAGCCAAGCAAGAAATCAGACAGCTCAGCAGGAGCAGTCGGGTTTTCAGAGAAGGGTAGAGGAGATGATTCATAGTTATTAGGTGTTTGTTGAAGAAAATTTAAGGTTACTCGATAGTGACTTGTCGGTTTTGGTACGCAATATCCAGTTCGTAGAGCAGCGAGAATTTGTCAAACAGGAGTTCGGTACGGTTGGTCGGTACCGAACCAGTGTACTTTTGTTGTAGCCAAGAAGAATCTTGCACATTTATCTGCCAGCCGTAGGTGTTCTCTAAGCGATCCAGGATATTACGTATTGGTTCTTCACTAAATATGAGTACCTGATCTTTCCAGGAGATAAAATGCTGAGCATTCACCGTTTTCTTCCGAATGCCCGCGCGGGTGTCGAGTTCAGCTAGTTCGTTGGGACGAAGTAGCACCGAATCCTGTTGCTCATGACGGATCAGCACCTTTCCCTCGTGCAGCACTACTTGGGTATTTTCCGGGCGATTCTGCACATTAAACTGAGTGCCGCGCACTTCTACTAGCAGGTCGTTAGCGTGCACTGTGAATTTAGTTAAGTGGTTTTGACCTTGGTTCTGATGTTTGGTAACCGAAAAGAATCCTTCCCCCTCCAACCAGACTTCTCGCTCATTGCCAATCTTATCCCAGTTGTCTGAGTAACGCAAAGTAGAGTTTCCGTTTAAAGTGACTTCTGATCCGTCCGGGAGAGTGATGGATTGCTGCTCACCGTACTGGGTGCGAACGGATGTCCAATCGGAAGAAGCAGGAGTATTTAAGAATAAAGCTATTC
>NZ_JBARYM010000929.1:0-4370 GCF_049647865.1 Tunicatimonas sp.
GGGTTGATCCGAGACAAAAACGTGATATGGCTGGGGCCACTAGAATTAGTTCCGTCGGTAAAGAAGTCATTATTCTGATCAGCGACTTTGGTCTTCAAGTCTTTTCCGTTGTAAGCAAATATGCTAAACCCGCCCGGTCCGCCTCCGGCACTTTCGCCGGCTACGTAAACATCGCCCCCATTCCGGGCTTTAATCCGGTAAGCCCGAGTGTCAGCTCCGTTGTCTGACAGACTTAATCCTTCCGAACCGCCGACTGAAAATCCCCAAGTGCGCCAGTTTCGGTGGGCTGCCGACGAAAAGTCATACGCCTGCAAATAGGCAACCTGAAGATTGGAATGAGCTTGGGTAAAGCCGCATACATAGTACTGCTGATGGTTAGCGTCGCTGCTAATCTCAAGATCATAGATCTTTTTATCCTGATCGTAGAGTTCGGTATTGTCATGAAGCACAGAGCCATTGGCAGCGTAAAGGCGAACTACTGTTTTGTCGCTATCCTGAACTACCGCTACTACTTTACCATCGGCTGCTAGTGAAATCCGAGGGCGATAGCTACCATCTTCGCCGTCGGGTACCGTAGCCAAATCACTCCACTTCAGCGTAAAATCCGAATGTAGAACAGCTACCCCGAAGTTGCCTAACAGAGCCACTTCGCCGGTTATTTCGTCAATATCCATGTCGTAGATTGCATCGCCCAACACCAAGGTTTGCTCCACGGCAGTGCCCCACTGATCCATAACGTACACTTTACCGGTAGACTCGCTATTGGCATTTAATAAGGCTGTAGGAGCTACTCCCATATTATCGTGAAAAGTGCCCGCTAAAAGTAGCTTGCCAGCGGGGGTAATGCCAGACTCTGCGGCAAAATTACTGCCGCGACCACCCACGTAAGTACCATTTTCAATATGCAGGTTCTTTACTGTTCCGGCTGGGTTTCCGTTGGGTACGTAGCGATAGATTCCGGTTTTTTGCTCTATATCCTGGTTATCAGAACAGTTGCCGTTAGCATCGCGCCGCGTTCTGATCTCAGCAAAGAAACTTTGGCCATTATCCGGTGTAATAAAGTTTTGTATAGATTGAATACAGCTAAGCGCTTCATTAGGTAGCTCCTGTCTTACTGCGCGGTCTACTTTCAAGATGCTTCCGTCACTCTGGCTAACAAACATAAAGTCAGGAGAAATAAAGAATTTAGCACTAGTTCGGTAGAAATACTTAAACCAACCATCGTCTGCTTTTTCGTAAAACCCCTGCTCGGTGCGAACAAACAATTTTTCGTGATTAGCATCAGCGTATATTGGGCCGATAGGGCCAAATCCCGAACCCGTAATATTGATGGCGTTTAACCCGTAGGAGGCAGGATTCCAAATTTCACCATCCCATTCGTACAGGCCTCCGGTTCCATCGGTATCTCGGTAATCAAACGTACTGTAGTGATATACTTTGCCGTTTTTTAGCGCAATGGGGTTTTGGGGATTTCCTCCCTTAGGTCCGATAATAAGAGGATTATCGACATTTCTTAATAGCGTAAACTCTCCGTTGTCGGCATTTACTTCTATAACAAACTCTTCGTTTTTCCGGAATTTCCTGGCCGGAAAGCGCTCAATGTCTTTGTCGCTCTCTATTCGGCAGGGAAGGTATAGCTTGTTATCAACCGCATCTAGCCCCCGACTTAAACTCAAGCCATAGTCAGGTACTTCCAGGATTTTCTCCCACTCTCCGGTAGCTAGATTCAACTCATAGAGTGTTTGACTATTACCCCCCGGAATTGCGAAAATACGATTGCCACTGCTAACTAGTGCCGAATAGCCGTACTGATTTAACCGATCTGCTATTTTAGTCCAACTTTCCGTAGCCGGATTGTACTTATAGATACCGTCTTTTTCTTCGCCCGCGCTATGCTGGCGGATAGCGGCGTAAACGTTTGCGTTGTCCGTAATTAATATCGAAACAACATCAAACTCACCTAGTGAACCAATGCCGGTGTTGGTTTCAACCCAAGTGTTGTTCTGCCCCAACGTAGGTAACGCGATAATGAAGACTTGCAGTAGACTAATTGAGATAAACTTAAGCATATTAAAACTTTGGTAAGTGTATCGTTGCCAGCCACAATGATAGAGCGGTTTTTCTATATTATTGTTAGAAGAAGAGGCTACAGAGTACGTGAGTAATTTTGGTCAATATTTAAGAAGCTTCAGTTAGAAATTTTGAGGGAAAAATGAGATACATCAGGGTATTTTTGAGGAGAATAGTAGCGTTATTTAATGAAAGTATGATAACTGAGACAGCTTAATTTTAGCCATTCTTAACCAAAAGAATCAGATGAAACAGCTTCTTGGAAACGTTGGATTTAGATAGCGTATGACCAGATTCACTAAAAAGGCATTGCTTGCCATAACAAAAAGGGCGATTAAAAAAATTACCTCAACTCCGCAAGACTATTGTTTTAAGCCGGATGATCGGATAGCACACCAAGGAGCCTATCCCATTCAAGAGTGTTACAACTGAGATACTGCCTATTGACTAAGATTATTAAGAAGCACTACGTTGGCTATTTAACTCAACTTATTACGTGTTCTCTATGGATTCACCAATGTAATATACCTAAGTTAAGTGTAGTATTTGCTTTAGTTTCTGGAATTTTTCGATAGATATATAACCATCCCATTTTCTCTTTAACGCTTACGCTCGACGCTGCCCTATATTGGTAAATAAAGTAATGCATACCTTAATTCTATTAATACTTAGTGTTAACGTATTGAATTTCAAGCAAATACACTAATTATTTTTCGCCTATCTTTTTGATATATTTTTTGATTCATCCTGAACGGATGGAACGATTTAAAAAAGACTGCTAAAAGAAAGTACACCGGACATTGTATACTATTTGCTGACGTTGCACAGCACGTCCGTGTAGCTATCCATATTATTGCTTTCTATTTTCCATTGCAGACCTCCTCCGCTCCTTATTATTGATCAATAATCTGAAGAATGAAGCATTTCATCCTTGTTAAAAGTATCCTCACACTAATCATCTTCTGTTTACTAGCAAATTTCAATACCGTACTCAGCCAAACCGGTCCGGGCGG
Organism: Tunicatimonas sp.; assembly: GCF_049647865.1. Lineage (NCBI taxonomy): Bacteria > Pseudomonadati > Bacteroidota > Cytophagia > Cytophagales > Catalimonadaceae > Tunicatimonas > Tunicatimonas sp. The sequence continues at coordinate 3,084 of NZ_JBARYM010000929.1, forward strand.
AGTGGGAAACGTAAACTCCAATAGCATTCTTAGAACTTGGCTTGATGCTTCAGCATTAGACGCAGCCAACGGTGATGCCGTAGTCTCCTGGACGGATCGATCCGGTAACACTGGTGATGCCACCCACGCGACGGCGGGGCGTCAACCCCTATTCACCACTGGGGCACTCAACGGGCTCCCTGTATTGCGATTCGATGGCAGTGACGACCGGCTTGACTTACCGGCCGCCCTCAATACGAATGCGAACGGTATCTTACAGCGTGATTATACGGTAATTGCGGTAGCCGCCCGCCGCACGACCACAAGCGACGATGGGTGGGTGCTGTACGGTTCGGCCGGAGCGAACACCAACAATCTCTATCTTGGCTGGCGGGGTAATACAAACAGTAAATTCCGTTTCTCTCAGTTCGGCGGCGGCAATAACGAAGTGGAAGTTGAACCAGGGGATTACGTAAACAATGGGGTCAATCAGTTCGCTATTTTTACCGGCACCCTTGAACAAACCGCGAGTCCGGCCCGCAACCTATACGAGAACAGTAGCTTAATTGGTACCGCTACCGGCAACACACCATTAGCAAGTTGGGCCGGAGCAGCGTTGGGGCGGGGATTTAACAGTACTGACTATTCATCGGTAGACATTGCCGAAATTATCTTCTACCGCAGAGCGCTAGCGGGTGCACAGCGGATCATCTTGGAGAACTACCTAAGTGCCAAGTATGACCTTCCTATTGCTAACGACCATTACTCCGGAGACTTGGTAGCCAACGGCAACTTCGACTATGATGTAATTGGTGTTGGACAGGAAGACGACGTGCAGAATATCCAAGCACAGGGCGATGCACTACGATTAATAGCTGATGTTACTGCGCTGGACAATGGCGACTACCTGCTGGCAGGCCACCACAACACCCCGCACGGCACCGCCACCACTGATCTGCCCGCTACGGTGCAAGAACGGTGGGCGCGCAGTTGGTACGTAGACAAGACCGGGGCGCTAGATGCTACCTTGCGGTTTGATCTGTACAAAGTACATCCTGGAAGAATCTTTTCTACGATTAAAAACAACTACGTGCTGCTGCGCAAAAATGGTAGCGTATACGAAGTGGTGCCGGTAGCCGAAGCGGATAAAGATGTAAACAACGAGAGCCAGGTTAGCTTTCGAGTTAGCGATGCTCAACTGATCGACGGCGAGTACACGGTTGGCACCTTGAATGCTACTACTACTCCGCTAGCCGGCTTTTCCCTTGACGTGCGCGAGTTCTGCGAATACCGTGCAAATTTCAATAG
>NZ_JBARYM010000930.1:0-6166 GCF_049647865.1 Tunicatimonas sp.
CGGTTCAAAAACCCCGGCGAAATTGGGAAGAAGCTTTTCGGGAGATGCACGAAGCCGGTGATGATGAACTGCTGATTGATGATGTGTTTGAAGACGATAGCTGGGATTGATGAAGTTTGAGCAATACTGTATCGCCATCGTCAATCTGAACCCTACCATCGGCAGTGAAATTAAAAAAACGCGACCTTGCATCATTATTTCACCCGACGAAATGAATAAGCATTTAAAAAAAATAACGATTGCTCCCATTACTTCTCAGTCCAAAGCTTACCCGACTCGGATGGAAATAAACATCCGAAGTAGGCCGAATTGGGTAGTCATTGACCAGATACGAACCATAGACAAAAGTAGAATAACCCGAACCGTAGGTAAGCTGACTGACGGTGAAACCGCAAAGATAAAGGAAGTTATTAGGGAGACTTTTGTTGATTAAAAGGTTTATCAATGCGATAAGAGCCGCCCGTCGCGCAACCAATAGTCTAACTAAAAAAGCTATGATCTTATGAAACTAACACTATTTTTCACGCAGCTATTTATTCTTAGTGCCCTATCGGTTACCGCCCAGCGAACTGATTCCGACCAGTTAGAAACTAGTGAAGGAATGGTTACTATCCAACCCATTTTGCACGGCACGCTGGCACTGATGTGGAACGACCAGACCATTTACGTGGATCCCTACGGCGGGGCCGAAGCTTTTGCTGGGGTGGACGATCCTGATATGATTCTGATCACCGACATCCACGGTGATCATATGAACCTGGAAACGCTAAAAGCAATTGAAACTAAAGGTGTGCCGATGGTGGTGCCCCAAGCAGTGGCCGACCAACTTCCCAAAGAACTTCAGCAGCAACTGGTGGTGATTGGCAACGGAGAAACTATCGAGCAGTTAGGTATCGGTATTGAAGCCCTACCAATGTATAATCTGCCTGAAGCTCTGGATTCCCGTCACCCCAAGGGCCGGGGAAATGGCTACCTGTTAGGCATCGGGGACAAAATCATCTACATATCCGGCGATACCGAAGATATTGACGAGATGCGCGCTCTAGAGAATATTGATGTAGCCTTTGTTTGTATGAATTTGCCCTACACCATGAGTGTGGAACAAGCTGCCGATGCAGTGGTAGAATTTAAGCCGGATGTAGTTTACCCCTTCCACTACCGCGGTTCGGATGGTCTGAGCAACGTAGATAAATTTAAGCAGATCGTAGAGGGCGAGAACGAGAATATTGAAGTGCGCTTACGCGCCTGGTATCCGTCAAATTAAGGTATGGTGTTGTATTTCATTAGCGGTTTAGGGGCCGACGAGCGGGCATTTCGGTATATCAAGCTATCGGGTGCTGAAACACGATTTATTCAATGGATACCGCCTAAGAAAAAAGAACTGCTCAATGAATACGCCACCCGTCTATTGAATCAGATTGATACTAGCCAATCATTTACATTAATTGGGCTTTCTTTTGGGGGAATTGTGGCTCAAGAGCTAGCTAGCATGTTTCGTTGTGAGCGGCTGATTTTGATCTCCAGTGTAAAGCACCCTCAGGAACTGAGTCCGGCATTACAGCTTATTCGCCATAGCGGCTTGTATCATTTGTTTCCATTCCGGTGGGTAAAGCCTATTTTTAGCAAGGTAGCACCTTACTGGTTTGGCGCATTATCGAAACGCCATCGGGCTTTGCTTAAAGTTACTATTGATGAAACTAATAACGAGTTTGCCGAATGGGCCATTAAAACGGTGATGCGATGGAAAGGTAGTTCGGCAGAAACCACAACTCATCATTTACACGGTACGTTAGACCGCATTTTTCCCGCACATTACCTACAAAACTACGTAGCGGTAAAAGGTGGGGGGCACTTTATGATTGTTACCCACGCCAAGCAGATAAGCCAACTACTACAAAAATACCTAAAATTAGAAGTGTCATGAGTACCGAAGAGCGTTATTGCCTGGAGTGTGAAACTACTTTACGAGGTAGGATGGATCAAAAGTTTTGCTCCGACCAGTGCCGGAACAGCTACCATAATCGCCAAAACAGCGATGCCAATAAGTTGATGCGTAACGTAAATAATGCCCTAAGAAAAAATCGCCGAATTCTAGCAGAACTTAATCCTAACGGTAAGGCTCGGGTGCGAAGAGACGAGTTGGCCCGAAAGGGATTTAACTTTAATTATTACACCAATATCTACCAGACGAAAGGCGGCACAACCTATTACTTCTGCTATGACCAAGGATATATTATATCCGATGAAAAGTACTTTACGCTAGTGAAGAAAGAAGAGTACATAAACTAAGCAGCATCTTGCGAAAACTATTAATGAAAAATTCGCCTTTTTTAGTTAAATTTAGAGGTGTAAGATTTTTGTAAAAATCTCATTGCAAAAAAATAAATTTTATTTTTTCACGGAATAGTTATAAATTGCCGTAGAATTAATCGAACAGATTCTCAGCTAACGTTTTTTTAACTATTGAGCTGCTTTTGTAAAAAAAATAAATTAATAGCCGAGTTTTTTGGAATTTGTTCTAGCTTAGAAAGTGTTACATTAGAGTGGGATAGTCGCATACCCACAATTGAGTAAGGGAATGGGCTTATTTATATCTCCCCCTCCTTTTTTGGTAGATGAATTTGGAAGTACAGATTATCAACTTTTAGACTGTTATATTACATTTGCCTACTTATCGCAACGGGAAAAGTTTGCTTTCCTAAAAGCGATCAAGCTGAAAGTATAGAAAACGCGCAATAGTTAATACCTTTTCAAGTTCTACATATAGTGTGTTTACTCGTATAAATTAACATAAATTCATTTTTAATTTTGTCTATGAAAAAATCAATTCAGGGTCTGCTAATCGCTATAGTATCGGTTACATTAACCTTTACTAGCTGTACCGAAAAAGCCACAGTCGCTACGAAGCAAGAGGTACAGAACCTTCCGGTTACTCAGGTTTTGATGCGAGATACTACCCTGCATCGGGAGTATGTGGCGGACATCCAAGCCATTCAGAATGTTGAATTGCGGGCTCGGGTTCCCGGATTTTTGGAAAGAATTTACGTAGATGAAGGTCGGGAGGTGAAGAAAGGACAACTGCTCTTTAAGATTAACGACGAAGAATACAAAGCCGAGTTAGCTAAAGCCAAAGCTAATATGCAAAATACTATTGCTGAAGCTAAAGCGGTGGAGCTAGAGGTTGACCGCCTTCGGGTGCTGGTTGATAAAAACGTAATTTCTAAAACGGAGCTAGATGTAGCTCAGGCTCGACTAGAAGCGGTAAAAGCTCGCATCGCCGAGGCCCGTTCGGCTGAAACCAATGCTACTATGCGGGTTTCCTACACCAGCATTCGCGCTCCTTTCGACGGTATAATAGATCGCATTCCTCTCAAAACCGGTAGCTTGATTGAACACGGTACGTTGCTGACTACTGCATCAGATATTAGCAATGTATTTGCGTACTTCTATGTGTCCGAGAGTGAGTATTTGCAGTATATGAAGATGCGTGGTAACGCTGAAGCCAATTCTGATGAAGTAGGATTGGTGTTAGCCGATGGCTCGCATTATCCGCATATGGGGATGATTGAAACGATGGAAGGAGAATTTAAGGCGAGCACTGGCTCTATTGCTTTCCGAGCCCGCTTCCCCAATCCCGGAAAAATATTGAAGCACCGGGCCACTGGCCGTATTAGCTTGTCTAGCACTATTCTAAATGCGGTGATTGTTCCGCAGAAATCGGTATTTGAAATTCAGGATAAGAACTACGTATTTTTAGTAGATTCGTTGAACCAAGTGAAGATGAAAAACTTTATCCCTAAGACGCGTTTTTCTCACTATTATATTGTAGAATCGGGGTTAGAACCGGGCGACCGGATTGTTTTTGAAGGAATTCAGAATCTACAGGAGGGTATGCTGATTGAACCGCAGCACGTTGGGCTAGATAGCATCATCGCCATGACTCCACAAGAAGCAGAAGTATTATAATTTAATTTTAGTGTTTAGGTATTTAAGTGCTCATGTGTTCAGGTCAAATGTCAAAGAACACCCGAACACTTGAACACCTGAGCACATACTCAGCATTAGCATATGTTTGATATTTTCATTCGTCGGCCAATTCTTTCATTGGTCATTTCCTTATTCATCACTTTATTAGGAGCACTTTCATTTTTTACCCTTCCGGTTGAGCTTTTTCCGGAAATTGCCCCACCTTCAATAAAAGTACGGGCTAAGTACCGGGGTGCCAACGCAGAAGTTGTTTCCAATACGGTTGCCACGCCACTAGAAAAAGTAATCAACGGGGTGCCGGGAATGACCTACATGACGTCAGTTTCCAGTAACCGAGGGACTAACATTGTTAAAATATTTTTTGAGGAAGGCATCGATCCCGATCTGGCGGCAGTAGAGGTACAGAACCGGGTGTCTACCGTGGTAAATGACCTGCCCGATGATGTAATCAAAGCAGGGGTTACCACCGAAAAATCGGTAGAAGGCTTGTTAATGTACATCAACATCATGAGTGATGATGAAACGCTGGACGAAAAGTTTATCTATAATTTTGCCGATCTGAACGTACTACAGGAACTAAGACGGGTAGAAGGAGTAGGTTTTGCCGAGATTATGAGTACGAAAGATTACTCTATGCGTATCTGGCTAAAGCCCGACCGGATGACCGCCTACGAAGTATCTACCGAAGAGATTGTTAGTGCTATTCAGAATCAGAATATTGAAGCGGCCCCGGGCCTCACTGGAATCAGTAACGACAGGGCACCTCAGGTGCTTCAATACGTACTGCGCTATACGGGTAAGTTCTTTGAACCTAAACAGTACGAACAACTCGTTATCAGAGCCAGCGACGACGGCTCTATTCTCCGATTAAAGGACGTAGCCGATGTAGAGTTAGGAAACCTTAACTACGGAAGAATTGCTCGTACTGACGGACAACCATCGGCTTCCATTATGATTATTCAGCAGCCGGGTTCTAACGCCCGAGCGGTAATTCAACGGGTAAAGGATAAATTAGCTAGCTTAGAAGGTAGCACATTTCCGCCCGGCATGGAGTACAAAATTACCTACGATGTATCTCGCTTTCTAGACGCATCTATTAATGAAGTAGTTCGCACGTTAGTGGAAGCATTCATTCTGGTGTTCTTGGTCGTTTTTATATTCTTACAGGATTTTCGCTCTACCTTAATTCCGGCTTTAGCCGTACCCGTTGCCCTGATTGGAACGCTTTTCTTTATGGAGCAATTAGGTTTCTCCATTAATCTGTTGACGCTATTTGCCTTGGTGCTAGCCATTGGTATTGTGGTGGATAATGCCATTGTAGTGGTAGAAGCAGTGCACGCTAAAATGGAGGAGGAAGATATGGAGCCGCGGGAAGCCACGTTTGCCGCGATGAAAGAAATTAGCGGAGCGATTATCTCTATTACCTTGGTAATGTCCGCAGTGTTTGTCCCGGTAGCCTTTATGACTGGGCCAGTGGGAATTTTCTATCGTCAGTTCTCGCTCACCTTAGCTATTGCTATTGTAATTTCCGGTATCAATGCCGTAACGCTAACCCCAGCGCTGTGTGCTATTATGCTAAGGAACACCCACGGCAAAGTGAAGAAAGGCCCACTACAGTGGTTCTTCCGCAAGTTTAATAATGGCTATAATTCTTTTGCGAACGGCTACCGAAGCAGTATTACGTTTCTAGCGGGTCGACGGATAATTACGGTAATAGTACTACTCGGCTTTTTCGCCGCTACTTGGGGAGTGAATCAAGTCTTACCGACTGGCTTTATCCCAACGGAAGATCAGAGTATGATCTACGTGAACGTAACAACTCCCGCCGGAGCTACGGTAGAGCGGACCACGACAGTACTGGAGGATGTACAGAAAACGGCGAACGGCATCAGTGCCATAAGCTCGGTATCTACCTTAGCCGGTTACAGCCTTACCAATGGCTTATCCGGTGCTTCCTACGGTATGGGCATGGTGAACCTAAAATCGTGGGAAGATCGGGAAGAGACAATTCAGGAGGTGGTAGCACAACTGGAAGAACGAACGAAGTTTATCACTGATGCCAAAGTAGACTTCTTCCTGCCGCCTACGGTGCCCGGCTTTGGTAACTCCAGTGGGTTCCAGATGAAAGTACTGGACCGAACCGGCGGAGGTAATTTGCCCCGTATGGAACAGGTAACCC